>JARRNI010000050.1:0-12159 GCA_037385125.1 Pseudolabrys sp. | reverse complement strand
GCCGTCATGATCGCCTCCATCGCTCACTGTTCCACCCCAGTCGGGGCGCGCATACGACGCCATGATGGGATAAGTCAAACCGCCGCGAAAGGGGCGCAACGCGAATTCGGCCGATCCACCTTCGCTGTCATTCCGGGGCGCGCAGAAAGCGCGAGCCCGGAATGACGCCCCTCCTATTGCCTATACAGCCTCGAGCACGACGTTGATGAGGCCGATCCGCTGCTCCTGGATGCCGCGCAGCAGGTTCCGCGCCATGGTCGGGAAATCGCCCCCCATCAGGATATGCGTGCCGAGCGACGGCAATGCGCCAGTCTCGATGGCTTTGGCGCGCGCCTGATATTGCTGTAGCGCCTCCGCCGTGGAATCGTGCCAGTGCAAGACGCGGAATCCGGCCCGCTCGAGCAGGTTGCGCGTACCTTGCGGCGTCAGCAGAAAGCTGATGGACGCCACGTGCGCCCCTGACGGTTTGCGATATTCATTGCCGCGTTCTGCGACCAGACCAGATCGAAGCTCGCCTCGGCAAACGGCAGGTTCAGCGCATCGCCCTGCCGATAGCTCACCTTGCCGGATAGGCCGACGCGCTTGGCCAGCATTTCGGCAACCTCGACGTATTCGGCGGTCAGGTCGATGCCGGTCACCGTGCAGCCGAAGGTGCCGGAGAGATAGCGCGACGGCCCACCGATGCCGCAGCCGACATCGAGTATGTGTTGCCCGGGCTTGACCTCGGCCATTTGCGCCAGCCGCACGGTCGCGTTGCGCCCGCCGGTATGGAATTCGTCGACCGGGGCGAGATCGTCGGTGGTCAGGCGGTCGATGTCCTTGCCGGCCGCCTGCAGCGCCGCCAGGATCGTCTCGCCCAGGTCGCCCTTGCGGTAGTGATCGGCCACGGCTTGCGTCGAAAGAGGCATTCCGGCACCTCCGAGAAAGTGCGACCGGAGACTAGCGCGGAACGGACCGCTTCGCGATCCCTGCCGACAAAGGAATTTCGATATCACCGCCTCCACCGCCCCGCGGGTGCGCTTGCAATTTGCCCAGCCCGTCTACACAGTGGCGCGCAACCGATGCATTTCAAAAATAGACATGACCAGTAAGACAGACATAATCGCCATACTCGATGGCCTTGCCGATGCATTCAATGCCCACGACATCGACAAGATCATGGCCTATTTCGATGACGACTGCGTTCTCGACATGCCGCGCGGTCCCAAGCCGCACGGCAGCCGTTACAAAGGACTCGACAACGTTCGCCGTGGCCTACTGACCCGTTTTGAAACGACTCCGGATGTTCATTACGGAAATGTCGAACACTTCGTCGACGGCGATACCGGCATATCGAAATGGCTGCTGACCGGGACCGCGCTCGAGGGCCAAAGGATCGAAGTGCGCGGCTGCGACTTCTACACACTCCGCAACGGAAAGATCATCCGCAAAGATTCGTATTGGAAAATTGTTGGCTAGCCCGGAGCTTCGCAAGCAACGCATCTCGGTAATCGCTGCGGCTCAAGACCGGTCGTCGCACGAAATCCAATATCACCGCGACCATCGTCAGGCTGTCGGCCGGTTTCGAATCGATCATTTTCATCGACGCCGTCGATCAACGGACAGCAGGTTTGACTTTTTGACATGGCTCCGATGCACGGAGACGGTCCTGTCGTTGTTGCTTTGCACAAAAGACTGACGTACAGGTCGCCGCTACAGCAGCAATCGAACCGGCCCGACCTGCCCGGGCAGGAAGCGTTAGGCACCCGCATGCCTCGCGCGCACTTTTGCTTACCCGCCTGAGACCAAGATTTTGAAATATGACTAAACTTCGCTTGAGCCGTCACCTGTGGGTGGTCTCCGCCCGTTGGCAAAGACGCGCTATTTTCCTGCTCGGGGGCATCACGGTTGGCGCAGCGGCGGTCGTTCTCGCCATCGCTGCCGACTGGGTCCAGTACGCCTTTCGCCTGTTCGTCGATCATTGGCGCTATGCAGCCTTCTTGGTCACGCCCGGAGGCTTCGCGCTTTCCGTCTATCTGACCAATCGCTATTTCCCCAATTCGCAGGGCAGCGGCATCCCGCAGGCGATCGCGGCCCGGCAATTGACTGACCAGACCGCGCGCAGCAAGCTCGTCTCGATCCGTATCGCGATCGGCAAGATCTTTCTCACCTTGCTCGGCCTGCTCTGCGGCGCCTCGGCCGGTCGCGAGGGACCGACCGTGCAGGTCGGCGCCTCCATCATGTTCGCCGCCGGCCGGATGTCGCCGCGGCGGCAGCCTGGGCTGGTGCTGGCCGGCGCCGCCGCCGGCGTCGCCGCCGCCTTCAACACGCCGCTCGCCGGCATCGTCTTCGGTATCGAGGAGATGAGCCGCAGCTTCGAGGTGCGCGCCAGCGGCCTCATCATCTCGGCCATCATCGCCGGCGGCCTGACCACGCTCGCTTTGGTCGGCGATTACACTTATTTCGGCACCACGACCACGATGCTGCAGAACGGCATGGACTGGCTCGCCATCCCGATCTGCGGGGTGATTGGCGGCCTGGCCGGCGGCCTGTTCAGCCAGTTCGTCATCGTGATGACGCGCGGCCTGCCCGGCAAGCTCGGCATCCTGAAGCGGAAGCCGGTGTTCTTTGCCGTCCTGTGCGGCCTCGGCGTCGCCGTCTGCGGCTTTGCGTCGGGCGATCTGGCCTACGGCACCGGCTACGAGCAGGTGAAGCTGGCGCTCGAGCACGGGCAGGCGCTGCCGGAAAACTTCGGGCTGTTGAAGTTCATCGCCACGTCACTGACGGCGGCAAGCGGCATTCCCGGCGGCATCTTCGCGCCCTCGCTCGCGGTCGGTGCTGGCATCGGCAGCAATGTCGCGCATTTCTTCGACGGCGCGCCGGTCAGCGCCATCATCATTCTGGGCATGGTCTCGTATTTCGCCGGCGTCGTGCAGGCACCGATCACCGCTTTCGTCATCGTGACGGAAATGACCGACAATCACGCTATGGTCATTCCGGTGATGGCTGCATCGGTCATCGCCTATGCCTGCTCGCGCGTGGTGTGCCCCGAGGGCATCTATCACGCCCTGGCCCATGAGTTCCTGCACGGCGATGAGCCGGCGAAGCGGGACGAGCCGCGCAGCATCAGAGGCGAAAGCACGGCGCACGCGGTGTAAGGGCCGAACGGCTACGCGAAGTCGAGGATCACCGCGTCGACCGCCAGGCTGTCACCGGGCTTGGCGTGGATCTTCTTCACCGTGCCGTCGATCTCGGCGCGCAGCACGTTTTCCATCTTCATGGCTTCCACCACCGCCACGGTCTCGCCGGCCTTGACTTCCTGGTTCTCCTTGACCGCGATCGAGACCACCAGCCCCGGCATCGGGCACAGTACCTGCTTGCCGGTGTCGGCGATCTTGGGCGGCGGCATCAGCCGCGCGTAATGCGCCTCGCGCTCGGTATAGACATAGGCCCTGGTCTCGACGCCGCGATAGCTGAGCGCGAAGCCGTTGGGGATGCCGCGCACCTGCACCGCTACCGGATGGCTGTCGATGGTGCCGCTCCACAAGCGATCGCCCGGCTTCCAGTCGGAGGCCAGATGGCGCCAGGCCTGCTTGCCCTCCCCCGCAAGGCGCACCGCGACAGTGTCGTTCTCGCGCCTGACCTCGAGCCGCACCTCGTGACTGCCGAGCCAGACCGAGCGGCGGCTTTCACGCGTGTAATTCATGCCGTCGACCTGGCCGGAGATGCGGCGCCGGCGCTCGCCCATCACGTGGTCGACGGCGGCGGCGACGCCCGCTAGCACTTCCGCCCGCTCGGCCTCCGGCGCCTGCGGGTGGAAGCCTTCGGGGAATTCTTCCGAGATGAAGGCGGTGGAGAGCTTGCCGGCGCGCCAGCGCTCACTGGCCATCAGCGCGGCGAGGAAGGGGATGTTGTGGCGGATGCCATCGACGACGAAGGCGTCGAGCGCGTCGGCCTGGGCGTCGACCGCCTCGTTGCGCGTTGCCGCATGGGTCACCAGCTTGGCGACCATCGGATCATAAAACAGGGAGATCTCGGCCCCTTCGTAAACGCCGGTGTCGTTGCGCACGGTGACGCCATGGGTGCTGCGCTCGGCCGGCGGCCGGTAGCGCGTCAGGCGGCCGGTGGAAGGCAGGAAGTTGCGGTAAGGATCCTCCGCGTAGACGCGCGACTCCACCGCCCAGCCATTGAGCTTGACGTCGCTCTGCCTAATCGACAATTCTTCGCCGGCCGCAATGCGGATCATCTGCTCGACCAGATCGATGCCGGTGACCAGTTCGGTGACGGGATGCTCGACCTGCAGCCGCGTGTTCATCTCCAGGAAATAGAAGCTCTTGTCCTGTCCGGCGACGAATTCCACCGTGCCGGCCGAGTCGTAGCCGACGGCTTTCGCCAGCGCGACCGCCTGCTCGCCCATCGCCTTGCGCGTCTTCTCGTCGAGCAGCGGGCTCGGCGCCTCCTCGATCACCTTCTGGTTGCGGCGCTGGATCGAGCATTCACGCTCGCCCAGATAAATGACGTGTCCGTGCTTGTCGCCCAGGACCTGGATCTCGACATGGCGCGGCTCGACGATGAACTTCTCGATGAACACGCGGTCGTCGCCGAAGGACGACTTCGCCTCCGAGCGGGCGCGGGCAAAGCCTTCCGCCACCTCGGCATTCGAGTAGGCGACCCGCATGCCCTTGCCGCCGCCGCCAGCACTCGCTTTGATCATGACCGGGTAGCCGATCTCTTCAGCGATGGCGATGGCCCGGTTGTTGTCTTCGATCACGCCGAGATGGCCGGGCACGGTGGACACCTTGGCCGCCGCCGCCATCTTCTTCGACTCGATCTTGTCGCCCATGGCGGCGATGGCCTTCGGGTTCGGCCCGATGAACACGATGCCGGCTTTTTCCAGGGCTTTGGGAAAGGCCTCGCGTTCCGACAGGAAGCCGTAGCCGGGATGCACCGCCTCGGCCCCCGTCTCCTTGCAGGCGGCAACGATCTTGTCGATCACCAGGTAGCTCTCGGCGGCGGGCGCCGGCCCGATGGCGACGGCGTGGTCGGCCATCTCCACGTGCAGGGCGTCCTTGTCGGCCTCCGAATAGACGGCAACCGTCTCGATGCCCATCTTGCGTGCGGTCTTGATGATGCGGCAGGCAATTTCGCCGCGATTGGCGATCAGAATGCGCTTGAACATGCCGCGTGACTTGACCCCTGCTGCCGGCCCGTCAGGCTTTGCGGGCTCGCAGGGAAAATGTCAACGGCATGACGGGCGGCGCGAGTTTCCCCTGTAAAAAATCCGTCTTGAACCCCGGCTATCCAGAACGTGGCTAACATGGGGACGACGCAAAATGAATAATATCCGCGCTCTTCTGCTCGGCGGCGCCGCGCTCATCGGCGGCGCCCTCGCCGCTCCGCTTCAGGCCGAGACGGCCGCGCCGCTCAAGGTCAAGTCGGTCGCGTTCACCGCCACGCCGGCACCGGCCAACCCGCTGGAAATGACCCAGCCCTATACCCGCTCGCAGGCGGTGGTGACGCTGGCCGATGGCAGCAAGAAGATCTTTCCGATGCGCTATCACGTGCTGCACCGCTCCGGCGAATATGTCGGCGGCTGGTATGCCGGGCTGATCGTGGATAAGGCCGGCAAGCCGCTGATGCAATCGGCCAAGGTCAAAGGCAATGTGGCGCGCGGGCCGTTCTTCTCCGCCGGCGCCGACGGCACCTCGATGCTGGTGGTGCCGGGCGCCAAAGTCAACGGAGTCAAGGGCCACACCGTGTTCCTGATCAACCATCTGGAATACGAGACCGAGGCCGACAATATCGATCCGACCAAGAAGCCGGTCGGGCTCTACGGCGCGCTACCGATGGCGATGAACCTGACCGTGCTCGACCAGGACCCGAAGACCGGCAGGCTGACGCCGGTGAAAATGTCGAACGTGGATTTCTCCAGCGTCGACGGCTTGTGGATTCCGTGCAACGGCTCGACCACGCCGTGGATGACCCATCTCGGCAGCGAGGAATACGAGCCGAACGCGCAGTATTTCGAGACCCATCCGCTCGAGGCCATGAACCTCTATTTCGGCACCATGGGCAAGACCACTGCGCAAGGCGGCGCCAACCCCTATCACTACGGCCATCTGGTCGAGGTGAAGGTTGGCCCCGACGGCAGCACCACGGTGACCAAGCACTATGCGATGGGACGGCTGGCCTTCGAGCTCGGCGACGTCATGCCCGACCGCAAGACAGTCTATTTCGGCGACGACGGCGACGACGTGATCCGCGCCATGTTCGTGGCCGACAAGCGGGAAGACCTGTCCGCCGGCACGCTCTATGCCGCGAAGTGGACGCAGACCAAGGCGGAGGATTTCGGCGCCGCCAAGATTACCTGGATCAAGCTCGGCCATGCCAGCAACGACGAAATCAAGGCGCTGGTCGACAAGGGCATCAAGTTCAGCGACATCTGGCAAGCGTCGAAGGCCCCGAAGCCGGGCTTCAAGCCGGTTTATGTCTATGCCGGCACCGGCGGCAAAGGCGGCCTCACCTATTTGAAACTCAAGCCCGGCATGCAGAAGGCCTCCGCCTTCCTGGAAACCCGGCGTTACGCCGCCTGGCTCGGCGCCACCACCGAATTCACCAAGATGGAAGGCCAGGCCCACAACGCCGCCGACAAGAAGCTCTACTCCGTCATCAGCTATGCGCGGAAGGGCATGATCGACGGCCAGAACAAGAACCGGCCGCAGGACGACATCAGGCTCGCCGGCGACCCCAAGGATCTCACCTGTGGCGTGGTCTATGAAAGCCGCATGAGCGGCGACCAGAAGGACACCGGAGGAGCGAAGATCGCCAGCGACTGGGTGGCGGTCGACATGACCGCGCTGGTCACCGGCGCCAAGCAGCCCAAGGGCGCCGAGACCGGCCCCTACGACAAGTGCAATACCGAGATGGTCGCCAACCCGGACAACATCAACTACTCGGAGGCCATGCGCACGCTGTTCATCGGTGAAGACAGCGGCAACCACCTCAACAACTTCACCTGGGCCTTCAACGTCGACACCAAGAAGGCGGTGCGCATCTTCTCGGCGCCGGCCGGCGGCGAGAACACCGGGCTCAAGGTCTACGACAACATCAACGGCCACTCCTATGTGACCGGCAACGTGCAGCATCCCGGCGGCGAGGACGACCTGCACAAATATCCGCCGGCGATCAAGGTCGATCTGCGCAGGCTCGTCGACCAGCGCGGCATCGTCGGCTACATCGGCGGCCTGCCTGCCATGACGCGCTGAGCCGATCGCCTCCCCAACGAAAGAGAGCCGCCACGCGGGCGTCCGGTGGCGGTTTTTTGTGCCTTTTGTTGCGTTGATAACGCGCGCCGACGCGCCATGATGTCACCAGACGGTCATGAGCGGCGCACTAAGCTGCCGCAGGGGCGCAAACGGTTTGATATCGAGGACACCCATGAGCAAGACGCTGCTCGGCGTCGCCGCGACGTCGGCGATCGCCATCATGGCCGCCTGCCCGGCCGGCGCCGCGCAATCGGTGGCACCCGCCAATCTGGCCACGCTGTTGAGCGCCAAGACCACGCCGCAGGACGCCGCGAAGACTGCCACGCCCATCAAGCATCTGGTCGTCATCTTCAACGAGAACGTCTCGTTCGATCATTATTTCGCTACCTACCCGAAAGCGGCCAACCCGCCGGGCGAGCCCAAATTCACCGCCAAGCCCAATACGCCGAAGGTCAACAACCTGGCCAATGCCGGGCTGCTCACCAACAATCCCAACTTCACCAACAAGGAAAACGGCAAGGACGCCGCCGAGCCGTTCCGGCTCGATCGCACGCAGGCCTTCACCGCCGACCAGAACCACGCCTATACCGCGGAAGAGATGGCCTATGACGGCGGCAAGGCCGATCTGTTTCCGAAATACACCGGCCGCGGCAGCAAGGGCGGCGCCGGCGCCTTCGGCACCCGCGGCCAGGTGATGGGTTACTACGACGGCAACACGGTCGCCGCCATGTGGAACTACGCCCAGCACTTCGCCATGGACGACAACGCCTATACCGACACCTACGGGCCGTCGACGCCGGGCATGCTCAACATCTCGTCCGGGCAGACCAACGGCATGAAGATCGTCAAGACGACCAAGCAGCCGTCAACGGTCACCAAGGTCTCCTATTACATCAAGGACGGCCAGGGCGGGCTCACCATGATCAACGACGTCGATCCCGGCTACGACATCTGCTCCAAGCCGAAGGATCAGGCGATGATGGAGGGCAAGACCATCGGCAACCTGCTCAACGACGCCGGCCTCACCTGGGGCTCGTTCATGGGCGGCTTCGATCTTACCGCCAAGAACGCCAACGGCTCGACCGGCTGCAAGCGCAGCACCTATTCGGCGACCGTGCACGCCAAGGTGCCGGACTACATCCCGCATCACGCCTGGTTCCAGTATTACGCTTCCACCGCCAACCCGAAGCACCTGCGCCCGAGCGCACTGGCCGCGATCGGCTATAGCTTGGAGCATGACGGCAAGACGCGCGATCCCGCCAACCACAATTACGATCTGAACGACTTCTACGCGGCGGTGAAGGCGGGCAACTTCCCGTCGGTCTCCTACATCAAGCTGCCGGGCTACCAGGACGGCCACGCCAAATATTCCGACCCGCTCGACGAGCAGGCCGGCACGGTCAAGCTGATCAATTTCCTCCAGCAGCAGCCGGCCTGGAAAAACACGGCAGTGATCATCACCTGGGACGATTCCGACGGCTGGTACGACCACGCTGCAGCCAAGGTGGAGAACCCGTCCTTCGACGCCCAGGCCGATCAACTCGACGGTCCGGGCAAATGCGGCAGCGGCACGGCGCGCGTGGGCGTTGCCGGCAAGCCGGTGAAGGGCCGCTGCGGTCCCGGCACGCGCATCCCCTTCCTGGTGATCTCGCCATGGGCCAAGGCCAACTATGTCAACCATCAGCGCGTCTCGCTCGCCTCGGTGGTGCGCTTCATCGAGGATAACTGGCTGGGCGGCAAGCGCATCGGCGGCGGCTCGTTCGACGCCACAGCGGGATCGATCGACGGTCTGTTCGCTTTCAAGGCGGGCACCCGCAACCCGGCGCTCTATCTCGATCCGGTCAAGGGCACGCCATTGTCGGGCCCGCCTTCGACCACGACGAACTGAGGTGACATGCGCGGCATCACGCCGTTCATCTTCGGCGCCAACTGCCTGATCGCGGCCGGCGCCGTTGCATCCTCATTGCATGCAAAGACTGATGATGCTTCCGGCTGGAATCCGCATCCGGTCAAGCTGACGCGGCCAGCGGCGGAGCCGCTGTCGGCCATGGCGCAACTCGGCAGGCTGATTTTTTTCGATCCCAGCCTGTCGTCGTCCGGGCAATTGTCGTGCGCCTCCTGCCAAAGCCCGCAGCATGCCTATGGCCCGCCCAATGATCTTGCCGCCATGATGGGCGGGCCCAAGCGCGAGCGGCAGGGCGTGCGCGCAGTGCCGTCGCTGAGGTATCTGGCGCGCCAGCCGGCGTTCAGCATCGGGCCGGACAACGAGGAAGCCGAGAACGTCAATCTGATCCAGCGTGTTGCGCTGAGCCGCAAGACCGTGTGCGCGCAGAAAACTGCGGCGCGCCCGAACCAGTCGGCCAACAACCTGGTGCCGCAAGGCGGCCTGTTCTGGGACGGCCGCGCCGACACGCTGCAGGACCAGGCACTGGTGCCGCTGTTGAACCCGCTCGAGATGGACGGCGGCAATGTCGAAGCGGTCGCGGCCAAGCTGCGGCGCGCACCCTACGCCAAACGCCTGACAGAGCTGTTCGGCGCTTCCGTGTTCGACGAGCCCTATCATGCGGTCATGGAAGCGCTGTTCGCGGTCGGCCGCTTCCAGATCGAGGATGCAAGCTTCCATCCCTATTCGAGCAAGTTCGACTACTGGCTGGAAGGCAAGGTGCGATTTACCTCGCGCGAAATGCGCGGCTACCGGCTGTTCAACGATCCGCAGAAAGCCAACTGCGCCGGCTGCCACGTCGACCAGGTCGGGCGCGACCGCCTGCCGCCGCTGTTTACCGATCATCGATACGAGGCGCTGGGCGTGCCGCGCAATCCAAAGCTCGCCGCCAATCGCGATCCCGCCTATTTCGATCTCGGCTTGTGCGGGCCCCACCGCACCGACATGGCGCGGCAAACGCAGTATTGCGGGATGTTCGCGACGCCCACCTTGCGCAATGTCGCCACACGACGCGTGTTCTTCCACAATGGCCTCTATCACAGCTTGCAGGACGTGCTCGACTTCTACACCTTCCGCGACACGGAACCGGAGAAAATCTACCCGCGCGCGGCGGACGGAACGGTTAGCAAATTCGACGACCTGCCGCCGCGCTACCGCGGCAACATCGACACCTTGGACGCGCCATAGGACCGCCATGCCGGCGAGCCGCTGGCGTTAACCGCGCAGGACAAGACCGATATCATTGCCTTCCTGAAAACGCTTAGCGACGGCTATGCGCCGCCTCGCAATTCGTACACAACCCGCTAGAGCAGTTTTCGATCAGGCTGCAGCACAACCTGCGGCGGTGAAGTAGTTGGCGCATTCTTGCGGGGTGAAGAGATCGATGAGGCTGCCGATGACGGTCCAGAGGCCGTCGATTGTGCGCGCCGCGGCTTTGCGCAGGAGGGCCTTGAGCTTGGCAAAGGCGTTTTCGATTGGATTGAAGTCTGGGCTGTAGGGCGGCAGGTAAAAGAGCGTGGCGCCGACGGCCTCGATCGCCTCCCGCACCGCCTTGCCCTTGTGGCTGCCGAGATTGTCCATGATCACGATGTCGCCGGGCGAGAGTTCGGGTGCCAGAACCTGCTCGACATAGGCCTGGAAGGCCGGGCCGTTGATCGGACCGTCGAGCACCATCGGTGCGGTCATGCCGGCAAGCCGAAGCCCGGCGACAAAAGTGGTTGTCTTCCAGTGGCCATGAGGAATGCCAGCCCGCAGCCGCTTGCCTTTGGGCGCCCGGCCACGCAGGCGGTCCATATTGGTGGAGGCCCAAGTCTCGTCGATGAAGACCAGACAGGCAGGATCAAGATTGTATTGACTGTCCAACCAATCCTGGCGCCGCTTCACAATGTCAGGCCGATCCTGCTCGGCCGCATGCGCGGTCTTTTTTTGAGCGTGATCCGATGCCGCTCGAAGAAGCGCCACAGGGTGGGATGCTGACCGTGGCGCCGCGCTCGCCCAGCGCCGTGCAGATCTCGTCAAGCGTCAAGTCCGGCCTCTTCGCCACCAGGTCCAGGATGACCTCGGCCTGGGCCTCGATGCGCGCCGACCGGCGATCCCCCCGAGCGGTTTCGGCCGCGCATCTCCTTGGGCACGATCGCGGGCCCGCCAACGGATCGCACTCGAGGCGCTCACGCCGAAGCGCTCGGCAGCTTGGCGGCAGGACATCCCGCTGGCAATGGCCGATAGCACCCGGGTTCTCAAATCCAGCGACAAGGCTTTCGACATGTCTGCCGGCCTCCGCTCCGGCAGACAGCTCGAATCACTTCACGAATGATTTGGGAATCCCCGACGATTCAATCAGATCGAAAACCGCTCTAGCCCTGCGCGGGGAACGGAAACGTTGCTGTTTGTTAGGAAATTCATTTCATTACCCTCCCGTCGTGACGGGAACGCTTTTTCATGAAGCGGCGGCGGGACGAGCCACTTCTTGTTTTGTTATTTTCGCCGGAGCCTGTCCCCCCGCAGCGGCCGCGACTAGATAGACGTGCGAGCGCAGCGATGCGCGCGACGACTTTTGGAGGTTCACATGGCTTTGGCAATCGGCGACACCGCTCCGGAATTCGCGGCGGACACCACTGAAGGCAGGATCCGCTTTCACGAATGGCTCGGTGATTCCTGGGGCTTGCTGTTTTCGCATCCCAAGGACTTCACGCCGGTGTGCACGACCGAGCTCGGCACCATGGCCTAGCTCAAGCCGGAATTCGACAAGCGCAACACCAAGATCATCGGCTTGTCGGTCGATCCGATCGACAGCCACCAGAAATGGGCGGTCGACATCTAGGAGGTGGTCGGCCTCGCGCCCAATTACCCGATCATCGGTGACGCCGACCTGCAGATCTCCAAGGCCTATGCCATGCTGCCGGCAACCGCCAACGGCGCGCAGGCACGCACGGCGGCCGACAACCAGACCGTGCGCAACGTCTTCATCATCGG
>JARRNI010000049.1:0-24886 GCA_037385125.1 Pseudolabrys sp. | reverse complement strand
TGCTATGTCGTGGTCGCGCAATACGATCCGACCGACGACAGCTACGATGTGCTGGCGAATTTCCAGGGTCCGTTCAGCACCCACCCGGTGATGGCACGCGCGGTGCGCGTTCCTGGCACGCGCTTCCGCGTGCGCATCCCGCCCGATAGCGGCGGCAGCTTCGGCATCAAGCTTTCGGTGTTTCCCCATATGGTGCTCGCGGCCATCGCCGCGCGCGTCACCGGCCGGCCGGTGAAATGGGTGGAAGACCGCGTCGAGCACCTCGTCGCCGCAAGCTCCGGGCCGAACCGCATCACCGCAATCGAAGCGGCGGTTGGCAAGGACGGGCGTATCCTCGGCCTCAAGCTTGATCAGCTCGAAGACTATGGTGCCTTCCTGCGCGCCCCCATGCCGGGGCCGCTCTATCGCATGCACGGCTCGGTCACCGGCGCCTATGACATTCCCAATGTCGACGTGGTCAACCGCGTCGTCGTCACCAACAAGATGCCGGCCAGCCTGATCCGCGGCTTCGGCGGGCCGCAGCTTTATCTGGCGATCGAGCGGCTGATGCAGCGGATTGCCGTCGAGCTCGACCTCGATCCGCTCGAGGTGATCAAGCACAATGTCATTCCGGCCGGGAAATTTCCTTACAAAACCGCCGCCGGCTCGCTCTACGATTCGGGCGATTATCTCAAGGCGATCGAACTGACGGTCGGCGACGGCCGCCTCGACGAACTGAAGAAGCGCCGCGACGCCGCGCGCGCCGCCGGCCGCCGTTACGGCATCGGCTTTGCCGCGGTGGTCGAGCCCGGCATGTCGAACATGGGCTATCTGTCGACGCTGCTGACGGCCGACGCGCGCGAGAAGGCCGGGCCGAAGAACGGCGCCGTGTCGATGGTGACGGTCAATGTCGATCCGCTCGGCGCCGTCTCGGTCACCGCCGACGTGACGGTACAGGGGCAGGGACACGAGACCGCACTCTCGCAGATAGTCGCCGACCAGCTCGGTCTCAAGCCCGAAGACGTCAACGTCGTCCTCGAAATGGACACCGGCAAGGATCAGTGGTCGATTGCCGCCGGCACCTATTCCTGTCGCTTCACGCCGGGCACCGCGGTTGCGGCGCAAATAGCCGCAAAACAGGTGCGCGAGAAGCTCAGCCAGATCGCTGCCAAGCAGCTCAACACGCTTCCCGACGACATCGAGTTCGTCAACGGCAAAATTGGCAGCAAACGCAATCCCGACAACGCGATCCCGTTCGGCCGCGTCGCCGGCACGGCGCACTGGTCGCCGGTCATGCTGCCCGAGGGCATGGCGCCGAGCCTGCGCGAAACCGGCGTGTGGTCGCCGCCGGAGCTCGAGCCGCCGTCGAGTGACGACCGTGTCAACACGTCGCTTACCTATGGCTTCATCTTCGATATGTGTGGCGTGGAGATCGATCCTCTGACCGACCAAGTCCGCGTCGACCGCTACGTGTCGATGCACGATGCCGGCAAGATCATCAATCCGCTGCTTGCCGAGGGCCAGATGCGCGGCTCCTATGCGCAGGGTATCGCCGCCGCGCTCTATGAGGAGTACCTCTACGACGAGACCGGCGCATTCCTCTCCGGCACCTTCGCCGATTATCTGGTGCCGACTGCGAGCGAAATTCCACCGGTCGAGTTCCTGCATATGGAATCGCCGTCGCCCTTTACCCCGCTCGGCGCCAAGGGCCTGGCGGAAGGCAACTGCATGAGCGTGCCGGCCTGCATCGCCAATGCGGTCGCCGACGCACTCGACATCAAGGACGTGACGGTGCCGGTGACGCCGCGCCGTATTCACGGCTGGCTGGCGGAGGCTGACGCAATCTGCAGGGCCGCGGCTCGTTCGACGTGCCGGCGCCGCCGAGCGCGGTCTGGCGCTCGCTGCTCGATCCGGAAAGCCTCAAGGCGGTGATCCCGGGCTGTCACGAGCTGCAGCGCCTGGGCGACAATGATTATCGCGCTCTGGTCTCGCTCGGCGTCGGGCCGGTGCGCGGCAAGTTCGAGGCGACCGTCAAGCTGAGCGATTTGGTGACGGAGAAATCCGGTCGCATCGCCGGCACGCTGATCGGGCCGCTCGGCGGCGCATCGGGCGCCGGCAATATGCGTCTGGAGAAAATCGGTTCCGGCACGCGCATCGACTACGACTATGTGGTCACGGCCACCGGCAAGGTGGTCTCGGTCGGCGGGCGGTTGCTGGACGGCGCCACCGCGATCATAATCCGGCAGTTCTTCGAGCGGCTGGCGTGGCAGCTCAATCCGGAGACCGCCGGCGCCCCGGCGCGCACCTCGGCCGGACAGCGCTTGCTCAAATTCCTGGGCCTGGGCGGAGGTGGCGCATGAAGCCGCACCCGTTCGATTACGTCCGCGCCGACACGGTCGACGAGGTGGTGGACATCCTTGCCGAGCATAGCGATGCCGCGCGCGTGCTGGCGGGCGGCCAGTCGCTGCTGGCCATGCTCAATCTGCGCCTGCTGGAGCCGGAAGTGCTGATCGACATCAATCGGATCGCGGAGCTTTCCGAAATCCGGGAAGTGGGCGGCAAAGTCGAGGTCGGCGCGGCGGTAACGCAGAACCGGTTGATGGTCTGGCCGGGCGTCAAGGAGAAGTTGCCGCTGCTCGCCGCGGCGCTGCCCTTCGTTGGCCATTTCCAGACGCGCAACAAGGGCACCGTGTGCGGCTCGGTGGCGCACAACGATCCCAGCTCGGAAATCCCGCTGTCGCTCGCGCTGCTGCAGGGAGAGGTCGTGCTGCGCTCGCACCGCGGCACGCGCGCGGTCCCCGCCAGAGAATTCCAGGTCGGCATGTTGACCACCGCGCGCAAGCCGGACGAATTCGTCACTGCAGTGCGCTTTCCGGTGCAGACGACACGCCGCGTCGCCTTTCGCGAAGTGGCGCGCAGGCACGGTGATTTCGCCATCATCGCTGTCGGCGCGATCGCCGATGGAACGCGCGTCAGTTTCGGCGTAGGCGGCATGGCCGGCCGTCCTGCAGTACGCGAGATTACTGCCGGCGGCGACTTGGTCGATACGATCAATGCGCTGGCCTGGGAACTGGAAGGTTACGAGGACCAGCACGCTTCCAGCCGTATGCGGCGCGATTTGTTGCGCCGCGTCGGGCCGGCGGTCATCGAGGAGGCTCTGCAATGCGCCGGGTAGGCCGCGATCAGCGCAGCCGGGTGACCGTCAAGCTCAACGGCCGCAACGTCTCGGCCGAGGCCGAGCCGCGCATGCTGCTGAGCGATTTCATCCGCCAGGCGCTGGGCGCGACCGGGACCCACGTCGGTTGCGAGCACGGCGTGTGCGGCTGCTGCACCGTCTTGCTCGACGGTGTCGCCGTGCGCTCGTGCCTGACGCTCGCCATGCAGGCCGACGGCCGCGAGATCGCAACCGTCGAATCGCTTGCCGGCGCCGGCGGCGCGCTCAATGCATTGCAGCAGGCGTTCCGCAAGAATCACGCTTTGCAGTGCGGCTTCTGCACGCCGGGCATCCTGATGTCGTTCACTGATTTCCTGCGGCGCAACCCGAAGCCGTCGGAAGCGGAGGTGATCGAGGTGCTGAGCGGCCACATCTGCCGCTGCACCGGTTATGCCGGTATCATCGCAGCCGTACTGGAAGCTGCCGGTAGCATGCAATCGACCGTAGGAGAAAAACCATGAACAAGCCGCAGGAAACGCCGAAGTCCGGCCAGAAGGTCTATGAGGAACGCGTCACCATTGACGGCAAGAACATCGTGCTCTCGCACAACGAGCCGCCGGTGATCAATGCCGGCGTGTTGGCGAACGAAGACGTGTTCCGCATGATCAACATCTTCGCGGAAAAGTTCTCGCCGACCAATATCGACAAGGCGGACGGTACGCCGCTGCGCCTCTATACCTCGGATCACGTCAAAATCGACGTCTCCAAGCGGCGCAAGCACGACATGGGTTTCTGGCACCGCAACATCGACGCGCACGAGATTATCTTCTGCGTGAAGGGCGCCTTGAAGTGGGAGACCGAAATGGGCGTGCGCATCATGCATCCGGGCGACATGCTGCTCATCCCCCGCGGCATCGGCCACCGCTCCATGCTGTGCGAGGATTCCACCGACGATAACGTTCTGATCGAGCTGAAGATTTCCGACCCGCTGACCTATGTCGGCGAGAACAAATAGAAAAAGACAATAAGCGAGCGTCACGTGCAGTCAGTTGATCTGGTCGTCACCAACATAGATTGGCTCATCACCGTCGATCCCGGGCGCCGCGTTATCCGCGATGCGGCGCTCGCGGTGAAAGACGGCAAGATCGTTGCCGTCGCCAAGTCCGCGGAAATTGCGAAAGACTATTCCGCCACCCGCACGGTCGACGCGAAAGGGGCGGTGGCGACGCCGGGCTTCGTCGATTGCCATTTGCATTCCTCGTTCCAGCTTTCGCGCGGCTTGGCAGATGAGGCCAATGCGCAGGCGTTTCTGTTCGAGCGCATGTATCCTTACGAGGCCGCGCTCGAACACGAGGATGTGCGGCTGTCGGCGACGCTGGCCGCTGCCGAGCTGCTCAAGCACGGCGTCACCTGCTTCATCGATCCCGGCAACTATCATCCCGAGGCCTCAGTCGAAGGCATCATGTCGACCGGCATCCGCGCCATCGTCTCGCGTTCGTCGTTCGATCTCACCAAGTCGGTGCTCGGCATCCTGCCGGAGCGCATGATCGAAAACACGCAAGTGGCGCTGGAGCGGGCGGAGGAGGTGCTGGAGAAATACGCCAAGACCGGCAATCCGCGGCTCGGCGCCAGCGCCTCGTTCCGGGGCCTCAACAACGCCTCCGACGAGCTGATCCTCGGGCTCGACAAGCTCGCCAAGCGCTACAACACGCTGCTGCAGACGCATGCTTGCTTCAGCTATTCGACGCATGATTCAAGTGTCAGCCGGACCAAAATGGCGGAGATCGAACGGCTGGAATCGCTCGGCGTGCTCGACGAAAGATTTCTGGCCGTCCATTCCGGCTGGCTCGAGCCGGAAGAAGTCGCCATCCTTGCAAAACGCAAGCCGTCGCTGGTGTGCGCGCCGAGCTCGAGCATCCACAACGGCTACGGCAACTTCATCGTCGGCAAGCTGCCGGAGCTGTTGGCGCTCGGCGTCAATGTGGCGGTCGGCTCCGACCATGCCTCGTCCGGCATCGTCGACATGCCGCAGGAAATGCGGCTCGCCTGCTGCTGCTACAAGGAAACGCGCCTCAATCCGCGCGTGATGCCGCCCGAGACCGCGGTCGAAATGGCGACGCTCAACGGCGCCAAGGCGGCGCTGCAGGCCGACCGCATCGGCAGCATCGAGGTCGGCAAGGACGCCGATATCGTGCTGTTCGACACCCAGCGGCCCGAATGGCAGCCTTTGATCAATCCGCTCTCCAATCTCGTTTACAGCGCCACCGGCGATTCGGTGCGCGACGTCTTCGTCGCCGGCGAGCAGGTGGTGGCCGGCGGCCGGCTGACCAAGATCGACGAGACGGCCCTTTATCCGCAGGTGCCGGTGGCGGTGGCGCGGTTCGGCAAGCGCCTGAAGATGGACCAGATGGTGCAATTGCGCTGGCCGGTTTCCTGAGGCATTCGGTGCATATGGGAAAGATCGACACATTGACGACCGCCGCGCCGAGCGCGCCGGCCAGCGACGAAATCACCTTTCCGTTTGCGGATTATCCGGCGGCGGGGACGGCGATGGAAGTCGCCGATGGCATTTTCTGGATATCGACCAAGGTGCCCTTCGTCGCGCTCAAGCAGGTCAATCTCTGGCTGCTGCGCGACGGGCGGGGCTGGACCATGATCGACTGCGGCTATGGTAAGCCCGACGTGCGCGAACAGCTCGCGCAGACGTGGGCAAGCGTTCTCGGCGGCCGGCCGATCACCCGGTTGATCGTCACGCATTTTCATCCCGACCACGCCGGCAATTCGAGCTTCATTGCCGATCATTGGAACCTGCGGCCGTTGATGAGCCAGGGCGAGTGGTTCACCGCCAATCTCGCGCACGCCGATATGCACACAGACGCCATAATGGCGCGCAAAGTCTTCTATCGGCGGCATGGTCTCTCCGAAGCGAAGGTTGGCAAATTTAGCGGCGAGGTTCTCCTCTATAAGGACGGCGTCCAGCTGCCGCCCGATTACAAGCGCCTGCGCGATGGGGATATCCTGTCGATCGGCGATGATCGCTGGCGGGTCGTGGTCGGCGAAGGGCATTCTCCTGAGCACGTTTCGCTCTACTGCGCCGAGCGGCGAATTCTGATCGCGGGCGATCAGATTTTGCCCGCCATCACCACCAATGTAAGCACCTGGCCGGGCGAGCCGGAATTCGACGCGGTCGGCGCCTTTCTTGCGACTTGCCAAAAATTCCTCGACCTGCTCGACCCCGATACGTTAATCCTGCCGTCGCACCGCAAGCCGTTCTTTAACGTCCGTCATCGTTTGCGCGAGCTTGCGGTGCATCACGCCGATCGTCTCAATCTGCTGCTGGCCGGCGCCGGGCGAGAGACCTGCGCCGGCGAGTTGATCGACGTCCTGTTCCGTTCCGGACTCGACGGCCATCAGATCGGCTTTGCCATGGGCGAGATCATCGCCCACCTCAATCATCTTGTTGTGCTCGGACATATGCAGATGATCGAATCGCGCACCCGAGTTCGCTACCGTCGCATCAGCGCTGACGATGCCAAGGTGGCACCGTATTTTCGCTGAACAATTGCAAGCAGCCCTGCCAATAGGAGTGAATGACGAGATGAACATCAGCGCCAAGACCGTGCCGGCCGCGGCCGGCGCACAGCAGCATCTGCAGGACCTGCGTGGCACGCTCGCCTGGCTCAAGGCGCGCGGCGATCTGATCGAGACCGACAGGGAGGTCAATCCAGATCTCGAAGTCACCGGCCTGCAGAAGCTGATGGATGGCGGGTGCCCGGTGCTCTTCAACAACGTCAAGGGCAAGCCGAATCATAAGGTTCTCACCAACCTGTTCGGCGATATCAAGGTCGTCGACGCCATGTTCGGCTGGGCGGACGACAGGGAGCGCACTCACAAGCTGGCGCGCGCGCTGTCGAAACCATTGCCGCCGCAGGAGATTTCGCAGTCCGAGGCGCCGTGCCAGCAGGTCATAATCGAAAGCCCGAAAGACGTGAACGAGCATGTCGTGCCGATCCGGCATACGGCGTTGGAGAAGGAGCTCACCATCGGCTCCGGCATTCGCTGCATTTCCGGCGCGGCCTTCGGCGAGGGCACCGACGTTGGCTACAACCGCATGAATTTCCGCTGGGGCAATGTCGGCACGTTCCAGATTTCGCCCGGCTCCCACATGTGGCAGGTGGTCAGCGAAGCCTATCGCCGCAACGAGAAGGTGCCGCTCACGTTCTGCTTCGGCGTGCCGCCGGCCTGCACGCTGCTGGCGGGCGGGGCCTTCGACTATGTGATCCTGCCCTACGGCTGCGACGAATTGGGCGTCGCGGGCGCGGCGCAAGGCTTTCCGGTGCGGGTTGTGAAAGCGCGCACCGTCGACGCCTGGGCGATCGCCGATTCCGAGGTGGTGATCGAAGGCTATATCGATCCGCGTGACCGCCGCTTCGAGACCGCGGAAGCGGAGGCCGACCAGACGCAGGGCCGCCACCATTTTCATCCAGAATGGGCCGGCTACATGGGCAAGGCCTACAAGGCCCCGACCTTCCACGTCACCGCGGTGACCATGCGCAAGGGCGCCAAGAACATCATCTATTGCCTGGGAGCGCATACGCTCGACGAGCACAATATCGATACCTCGATCCGCGAGGCCGCGATGTTCGAGCTGTGCCACCGGCTGCAGCCCGGCATCATCCAGGACGTCAACATCCCCTACTGCATGACCGACTGGGGCGGCGTCATCATCCAGGTCAAGAAGCGCAACCGTCTCGAGGAGGGCTGGCAGCGCAACTTCATGACGACGCTGCTGGCGACCTCGCAGGGCATGCGGGTCGCTATCGCGGTGAGCGAGGATACCGATCCTTACAGCATGGACGACGTGATGTGGGCGATCACCACGCGCGTGAATCCGCAAAAGGACATCCTCAATCCGACGCCGGGCGGCCGTGGCCAGACCTTCATGCCGGCCGAACGCATGACCGCCGGCGACCGCGAATGGACCGCGACCAATACGCGCTACGAGGGCGGCATGGCCATCGACGCCACCGTACCTTACGGTTTCGAGGAAGATTTCATGCGGCCGGTCTATCCCGTCGACCGCGTGAAGCTCGAGGACTTCTTTACCAAGGAACAGATCGCCAACGCGAAGGGGCGGTTGCACGGCTGGACGGAAATACTGGCAAAGACCGGCCGCTAAAGGCCGGCGGAGGCTAGGGAGAGGCCGCCATGGCGGGCGTTTTCGGGAACCATCAGCTCGGCATTCCGTATCGGCCGATCGCCGAGTTGTTGGCACAATATAAGGCGCGCGACGCGGGCAAGACCGCGATCGTCGATCTCGACGAGGATTCGTCTATTACCTTCGGCGAGCTCGATCAGCTGACGACTGACATTGCGGCCTTCCTCAAGAGCAAAGGCGTCAAGAAGGGCAGCCGCGTTCTGCTGCTGTCCGACGAATGCCTGGAAAAGCTGCTGATCTGGTTCGGAATCTGGCGCATCGGCGCGGTGGTCTGCCCGCTCAATATCGAGCTCAACGAGAAGGTCATGGTGGACCTGACGCGCGCGGTCAATCCGGCGCTCATCCTCTGCCATAAGGACCTCGACATGGCCGCCCTGGTCGACGACCACCCTGCGCCGCGCCTGCGCTTCGGGCGCTGGTCCGCCGACGGCACCGCCGACCCGCAGGACGAATTCTTTGCCAGCATGCCGAAAGGCGTCGACCCGGCCGAGGTGCCGGAGCGCAACAATGCGGAAGACCTGTCCTGCATCTTCTGCACTTCAGGCACCACCGCGCGGCCCAAGGTGGTCGTCTACGACCACGCCGCCTACTGGCTCAACGGCTTGTCGACGCTGGAATTCCTCGGCCTCAGCGAGGACGACCGCACGCTCGAATATCGCTCGTTCGGCTGGAACTCGGCGCAGGTGCTGAGCCTGATGCCCTTCCTAGAGAAGGGCCACACGATGCATATCGCCAAGCGCTTCTCGCACAGCCGTTTTTTCGAGTGGATCCAGACCCACGGCATCACGTTTTCGGCTGGCGTGCCGACCGTGCTCAACATGCTGCTCAACAAGCCGCTCGGCTATACGGCCAAGGACATCCCGACGCTGCGCCTGATGACCTGCAGCACGGCGCCGCTCACCGCACAGCAGTGGAAGCTGTTCGAGGAAATGTACGGCGTGCGGCTGTTGCAATGTTACGGCATGTCGGAAGCAGGCTGGGTGTGCGGCAATCGCCACTACAAGTTCAAGCTTGGCACCGTCGGCCTGCCGGCGCTGCACCAGGAATTCGAGATTGTCGACGCGCAAGGCAAACCGGTTGCGGCCGGCGCCGAGGGCGAGATTACTGCCGGCGGCCCGCACACGGCCGTCGGCTATCTGCGCGATGACGGCACTATCGAGCCGCTGCGGCCTCAGCGCATCAAGACGGGCGATCTCGGCATCCAGGACGCGGAAGGCTTCGTCCGTGTCACCGGCCGCACCAAGGACCTGATCATCCGCGGCGGTATGAACATCGCGCCGCTCGAGATCGACGAGGTCCTGCTTAAGAACCCCGAGATTCTCGATGCCGCCGCTGTCGGCGTTCCCGACAAGATCTATGGCGAGGAAGTGGTCTGCTATGTCGTCGCCAAGCAGCCCGGCTTGACGGAGGCCAGCGTGCGCCAGCACTGCCAGCAATATCTGCCGCCCGCGAAGACGCCGAAGGAGGTCTTCATCGTGCCGGATCTGCCGAAGAACGACCGCGGCAAGATCCTGCGCGACAAGCTGCGCGAGGATTGGGCGTCACGCCAGAAAGTCGCAAGCTGATGTCCCATGCAAGCGGAGTTTCTGTTAGATCGAGGTCGTCATGAAGGTTGAGGGCGAAATCAGCGTCGATGCGCCGCGCGATGTGGTGTTTAGTCGGCTGAGCGACGCGCGCTTCTTTGCCTCCTGCATCGACGGCGTTTTCGACCTCACCGAGATCGATCCCACGCATTACAGCGCGTCGTTCGCCACCAAGATCGCCTATATGCGGTTCAACTTCAAAGTGAACGTGGAGATGTCGCGCGTTTCCCCGCCCGAGGAGATCGAAGCCAAGATCGAGGGCACGCCGCTGGGGGCGGTCGGCCGCCTGACTGCGAGTGCCGGCACGCGGCTCACCGAGGCCGATGGAAAAACCGGCATTCATTACACCATCGACGCCACTCTGACCGGCAAGCTCGGCAGCATCGGCCAGCCGGTACTGAAAGCCAAGGCGAAGGAAATGGAAAAGCAGTTCGCGCAGCGGCTCACCGCCGCCTTTGTGAGCGGTGCGGCGGAGGCGGCGCGATGATCCCGTTTGAGCTGGTCGAGCCGACGTCGCTCAAGGACGCCGTCGCGCTGATCGATCCTGACGATCCGGCGGTGCGCCCGATTGCCGGCGGCACCGCGCTGATGCTGATGATGAAGGCCGGCGTGTTCCAGCCGCGCCGGCTGATCAGCCTGCGCAAAATCGACGGCGATATGAGCGGGATCGCCGCGTCGTCGGACGGTGCGCTGACCATCGGCGCGTTGACGCCGCTGGCGGCCCTGGAGCATTCGGCGGAGGTGGTGCGTCACGCGCCGGTCATCCCGCGCATCATGCCGCGGTTGTCGAACGTGCGCGTGCGCAACGTGGCGACCGTCGGCGGCGCGCTGGCGCACGGCGATCCTCACATGGACCTGCCGCCGGTGGCCATGGCGCTGGGCGGGCGCGTGCGCGTCGTGAGCGGCAAGGGCGAGCGCGAGATTGCGCTGGAGGACCTGTTGACCGGCTACTACGAAACGGCGCTTGAGCCGAGCGAACTGATCGCCAGCCTGACGCTTCCCGCGCAGGGCAGGGCGCGCGCAGCCTATATGAAGGTCACCGCCGGCGCCGCCGACGACTGGCCGGCCCTCGGCGTGGCGGTTGCGCTCGACGCCGACGGCGGCAAGATCAAATCGGCGCGCGTGGTGGTCAGCGCGGCGACGCCGAAGGCCACGCGCCTCGCCTCGGTGGAAAAGCTGCTCGTAGGCGCCGCCATCGACGACAAGGCGTTCAAAGCAGCCGGCGATGCCGCGGCGCAAGAAGCCGAGATCATTGGGGACGTGCGCGGCTCGGCCGCCTACAAGCGCGAGCTGCTGCGCGTCTATATGGCCCGCGCGCTGCGCGCGGCCAGCGGAGAAAAGCAATGAACGCGCCGCCTACGGCCAGGCAGATCGGGCGCTCGCTGCCGCGGCTGGAGGCGCGCGCGAAGGTGAGCGGGCGCGCCGAATATACCCACACCATGCGGCTGCCCGGCATGCTGATCGCCAAGATCTTCCGCAGCACGGTGCCGCACGGGCGCATCAAGTCGGTCGACGTGTCGGCGGCGCGCGAATTGCCGGGCGTGTTCGGTGTCTACACCGGCGAGGACGTCGAAAACGTCATCCCCGATCCCTATTACGGGCCGGCCTTTCACGACCAGCCGATCCTGGCGCTCGGCAAGGTGCATTATGTCGGGGAGCCGGTCGCCGTCGTGCTGGCGGAAGACCCGCATGTTGCCGACCAGGCGGTGCAGCTCATCGCTGCCGACTACGAGGAACTGCCCACCGTGTTCGACGAGCTCCAAGCGGCTGAAAACAAGGTGATTGTACACGATGAGCTGAAGCCGGCGACCACCTTTGCCGATCTCAAGCACCTCAAAGGCGCCAAGAACACCAATTGCGCGCTCGACTTCAAATTGCGGCGCGGCGACGTCGACAAGGCCTTCGCGTCCGCCGTGCAGGTCTTCGAGCACACGTTCAAAACGCAGAAAGTGCTACACTTGGCTTTCGAGCCGCACGCTTCCATCGCCGACTACAGCGACGACGGCGTGACGATCTATACCGCTTCGCAAGGACCCTCTTTCGTGTGCACCGAGATTGCGCGCCTCTTGGGCTGGCCGGAGAACCGCGTGCGCGTGAAGGTGCCCTATCTGGGCGCCGGCTATGGCGGCAAGCTCTACATCAAGCTGGAAGCGCTGGCGGTGGCGCTGTCGATACTGGCGCGGCGGCCGGTCAAGGTCGCGCTCGCCATGGACGAGGTGTTCTACACTATCACCAAGCATCCGAGCACGTTCCGCATCAAGACCGGCGTCGACAAGGACGGCAGGATTCTCGCGCGCAAATGCGACGTGTGGTGGAACGGCGGCGCCTATGCGGATGTCGGCCCGCGCGTGACGCAGAAATCGGGCTTCACTGCCAGCGGCCCCTACGACATCGACAATGTGTCGATCGACTCTTACGCGCTCTACACCAATTTGCCGCCGGCCGGTGCGCTGCGCGGCTTCGGCATCCCGCAACTGGTGTGGGCCTATGAGAGCCATACCGACATGATCGCGCGAGAACTCGGGCGCGATCCGCTCGATTTCCGCCGGCAGAACCTGCTGCGCGATGGCCGCCCGCACGCCACCGGCACAGTCCTTAAAGACGTGACGATCGAGAGGGTGCTCGATGCCATCGCCGAGCGGCTCAATTGGGATGCACCGTTCGACCGAGGCAGCGGCACGCTCCGGCGCGGGCGCGGATTGGCGGTGGGACTGAAGGCGGTGATCTCGCCGACCACCTCGGTCGCAATCGTCAACGTCGGGGGCGACGGCAGCATCACGCTCTACTGCAGCACTATCGATATGGGCCAGGGCTCCGACACCGCTATGGCTCAGATCGTCGGCGAAGTGCTCGACATGGCGGCGGAAACGATCCGTGTGGTGCCGCGCGACACCGACGTGACCCCCTACGATATGGGCACGCTCGGCTCGCGTTCGCTGTTCCACATGGGACACGCGGTGCGGCTGGCGGCGGAAGAGGCGAAGGCCAAGATCGCCCAGCTTGCGCGCGAAGTAGGCGAGCCGGAAGGCTCCAACGCGCCGCTTCGTGGTCTGTTCGTGAAAAAATATGGCATGCAGGCCGGCAATATTATCGGCACCGGCATCTACAAGCCCGACTACACACGCCGCCCGATCCGGCGACCGGCTTGACCCCCAACGCCACGCCGTTCTGGATGGTGGCGGGTGCCGGCGCTGAGGTGGAGATCGATACCGAGACGGGGCATTTGAGCGTCCTGCGCCTCGTCAATGCGGCCGACGTCGGCACGCCAATCAACCCGACGATCGTCGAGACCCAGCTGTCCGGTGCGGCGCTGATGCAGCTCGGCTTTACGCTGTTCGAGAAGATGCATATCGACCGCGGCCAAGTAACCAATGCTTCGCTCGCCGACTACAAAATCCCCGGCATCCACGACGTGCCGCCGGCGGTGGAGAACGTGGCGGTCGACGCCTATCAATCGAACGGGCCGTTCGGCGCCAAGGGCGTGGGCGAGCTCGGCACGTTCGGTGTGTCGCCGGCGATTGCCAATGCCATCGAGGACGCGGTGGGCGTGCGCCTGACCGAATTGCCGCTGACGCCCGAGGCGGTGTTCCGGGCGTTGCGCGCGAAAGCCGACAAGCCGCTTGGGGATGAGCAATGAGCGCGCGCACCATCCGTTTCACCCTCAACGGCCGCGCGGTCTCGGCGGAGGTCGAGCCGCATCACAATCTGGTCGAGTTACTGCAAACGCAATTCGGCCTCGCTGGTGCGCGCGAAAGCTGCGGTCAGGGTCTGTGCGGCTGCTGCACGGTGCTGGTCGATGGCGCGCCGGTGTCAGGTTGCCTCTTTCTCGCGACGTTCGTCGATGGCGCCGAGGTGGCTACCGTAGAACATTTGGGCGGGCTCAATACCCTCGATCCAGTCCAGGAGGCCTTCATTGAATGCGGGGCCTTCCAGTGCGGCTACTGTACGCCGGGATTTGTTCTGATGGCGAAATCGCTGTTATCGCGTCATCCGGAACCCAGCGACGAACAGATCAAAGACTATCTTTCGGGCAATCTCTGTCGCTGTGCGGCCTATCCCGAGATCATCCATGCGGTCAAATTGGCCGCGCGCAAGAACAAGGCCGGCCGTGCCGGCTGACAAGGAAGACAACGGTTTCCACGTCTACTGCTTTCATGGCTTGACGGGAGCCTTGATATAAAAAGTAATCGCTCTTACACCATCGCAGGTGGCAATACATTATGATCACGAATAAGGTCTGCGGCTTTCTCGGCGATCATGACGATCGGCGCATTGATGTTGCCGCCCACCATGTCGGGCATCGCCGAAGCGTCTACCACGCGCAGCCCCCGCATGCCGCGCACCCTTAACTGAGCGTCTAGCACCGCCATTTCATCGTCGTCCTTGCCCATCCGGCAGGTGCCGAGCGGATGATGCGCGGTCCAGGCAGTGCGCCGGATGAAGGCGTCAATATCCGCCTTGGCGGTGACGCTTGGGCCCGGTTGGATTTCGCGTCCGCGAAAGGGATCGAGTGCCTTTTGTGCAACCAGATCGCGCATCATCGCAATGCCTTTCCGCAGCGTCTCCCAATCCTTCGGCGCGCTCAGGAAGTTCTGATGGATCGCCGGCGCGGCGCGGGGATCGGCCGAACGCAGCTTGATCTCGCCGCGGCTTTCCGGATGCAGCACCACCGGCCGCACCATGAACGCATCGTGCGGGCGCGGCCGAAGCCCCGGAAACCAGGGCTGCGATTCCGGCGGTACAAGCCGCGAGAGCAACTGGATGTCGGGCTGCGCCAGCGACGGATCGGTCTTGAAGAATCCGGTTAGCGGACCCGGCATCTCGGTCGCAAATCCGGTGCCGAGAAAATGAGCTTGCGCCATCGCCAGCGCGATCATGTCGTAGCGCAGCCAGCCGACAAAGGGGCCGTCGCCGATGCGCTGGTATTCGACGCCGACGGAAATATGATCCTTCAGATTCTGGCCGACACCCGGCAGCGGGTGTATGCACGCGATGCCGTGGCTCGCAAGATGATCCGGATCGCCGATGCCCGATAGCATCAGAAGTTGCGGTGAGTTGATGACGCCGCCGGCGAGAATCACCTCGCGCGTGGCGCGCGCGATTTGGACGCTGCCGCCGCTCTCGTATTCGACGCCGACCGCGCATCCGCCCTCGGTGATGATGCGCAGCGCCAGCGCCTTGGTGCGGAGTGTCAGGTTGTCCCGCGCCTGCGCCGGCCGCAGATAGGCCACCGTCGCGCTGCATCGTTTGCCGTTGCGTATCGTCCATTGGAAACGGCAGATGCCCTCGTTGCGCGCGCCGTTATAGTCCTCGGTCGCACCGAGGCCGGCGGATTCTCCCGCCAGCACGAAGGCATCGACCAGTGGATCGGCGTAGCGTGCGCGAAACGTGGTCAGCGGTCCGCCGCTGCCGCGATAGGTGTTGGCCCCTTCCGCCCAATCTTCCTGCTTGCGGAAATACGGCAGCACGTCGGCATAGGACCAGCCGGTCAGCCCCGACGCGGACCAGCGATCGTAGTCGGCGCGATGGCCGCGTACATAAGCCATCGCATTGATCGAGGACGAGCCGCCCAGGACCCTTCCGCGCGCGCATTCGATTTTGCGGTCGTCGAGTTGCGGCTCTGGTTCGGTGAAATAGCCCCAGTCGAAAAGCCGCCTGAACAGAATGCGGCCCCAGCCCAGCGGTACGCTGATGAGGGGGCAGCGATCAGAGCCGCCGGCCTCGATCACCAGCACCCGGACGTCGCTGTTCTCAGTCAGACGATTGGCGAGCGTGCAGCCGGCCGACCCCGCGCCGACAATAACGTAGTCGAACGCGTTTTCCGGTTGCGGCATGCGATTGGACCGATGCGGATAGCATTGGCGCGGCGGGACGCCCGGCTGGGGCGCATTCCTGGGTAGGGGCTCGCTTTTGCTCCTTCAAGAAAGCGCGTTCCCGCCGCGCCGAGCGGGATCAGGACTTGGGCGGCTTGGTGGAAGCCGTGGCCAAGCTCTTCTTCAGCAGCTCGTACATGTCCTTGGTGGCCGGATTGGTGCCGAGGAATTCATCGCCCAGCGGCGCCAGACGTTTCTTGACTTCGGCTTCTTCGGCATCGGAAAGCCGCAGCACCGTGCCGCCGTTTTTCGTCCAAATCTTTTCGGCGCGGTCAATGAAGCCCTTGGCGTTGTGGCCGGCCCAGGTCTCGAGGTCCCGTCCGGTCTTCATCACCTGGTCCTGCAACGGCTTGGGTAACTTGTCGAGCCAGGTCTTGCTGACCCACAGGACGCTAACGATCATGCCCGATTCGATAACGGTCACGTACTTGCTGGCGGTGTAGAATTTCAATGCGGCCATCACCGAAATCGCGCTACGGCAACCGTCGATGGTGTGCTGCTGCAATGCTGGCAAGACCTCTGTAAAGGGCATCGGAACGCCGGTCATGCCGAGTACGCTGGCGACCTTACTCTCCATCTTGGTCGCCAGCACGCGAATCTTGAGACCCTTCATGTCGTCGATCTTGCGGATCGGCGTCCGCGAAGCGATCGAGGTCGGACCATAGTTCCAGACCGAGACGCCGATCACGCCGGCCTTTTCGGCGCCCGCCAGAAACTTGCTACGGAAGGCAGGATCGGTGATCGCGTTCTGGGCATGCCAGTAGCTCTTGTAGATGCCCGGGGCGTCTGTCACCTCGAACGCCTTGTTGATGCCGGAGAAGAAACCGGCCGGCGAAAGAAACGCGGCTTGTGCGCCGATCTTCAGGTTCCCGATCTGGGTCGGGATCTTGCCGAGCTGGGCCGCCGGAAACACCTCGACCTTGATCTTCCCGTTGGTCCTCTTCTCCAGCTCTTCGGCATATTTCTTGGCGAAGGTGTGTTGGGCATCGTTGATCGTCACCATGCCGATGCGCATGGTGAAGTCCGCGGCCTGCGTGGTTGCCGGCAGCAGACAGGCCATGAATGCCGCCGCAGTGGCTCCCATCAGTCCTTTTGTAATGCTTTTCATTTCGTCCTCTCCCTTTGCGAACGTGGTGGGTCGTTTCTCCGTCCTTATTGAAAGCACCAATTTAGCTCAGCGCGTGCACAAGCGCGAGGGTCAGCCAGGGCCAGTAGCTGATGATTGCCAGCGCCAACAGGTTGACGAGGATCAACGGCGCGAGCCCGCGGTAAAGCACCGGCAACGGCACCTTGAATACCGCCTGGGCGACGAAAATATTGAGTCCAAAGGGCGGGGTGAACATGCCGATGGCCAGGTTGACGGTCATGATGACGCCGAAATGCACCGGATCGTAGCCCGCCGCCACGACCACCGGTTTCAGGATCGGCGCCAGCACAAGGATAGCGGATGCCGGATCGAGAACGCAGCCCACGGCCAGCAGGAGCACGTTGACGATCAGCATCACCATCCAGGGGCTGAGCTTCATCGTCTCGATCCAGGCGATAAGGGTTTGCGGCACTCCGGCGATGGTCAGCAATCGGGCCATCAAGGTGGCCGCGCCGACAATGATCAACACTTGCGCGGTCAGATAGATCGATTGCGTCGTCACCTTCCAAAGGCTCGCGAGCGAAAGGTCGCGATAGATCAGTACCGTCACAACGATCGCGTAAAGGCAGGCGACGCCGGCCGCCTCGGTCGGTGAAAAGACACCCAAGTAAATGCCGCCCAATATGATCAGCGGCGTTCCCAGCGCCCAACCGCTGCGCGCCGTTACCGTGCGGATCTGCGTCAACGACCAACTGCCGCCCTCGCGAATGCCGAGACGGCGCGCGGTAAAATAGATGTACAAGCCCATCAGCAGCGCGGTGAGCAGGCCGGGCAGAATTCCGCCGATAAACAGAAAACGCACCGATTCCTCGGCGGCGACGCCGTAAAGGATCATCGCAATCGAAGGCGGGATGATGATGGCGATGGCGCCTGACGCAGCGAGCAAGGCCGTCGCCACCGATTCAGGATAGCCCCTCTCGCGCAGCGACGGGTAGAGCATGCCGCCAATGGCGGCGACCGTGGCAGGGCTCGACCCGGAAATCGCACCGAACGCCGTGCTCGCACCGACCGTGGTGAGCCCGAGACTGCCACGCATGCCCCCCAGAATCGACAGCACCAAGTCGACCAGCCGTCCGGAAATGCCGCCTTCGGTCATGACCGCGCCAGCGAAGATAAAAAACGGTACGGCGATCAGGTTGTAGTTGTCGATACTGCCGAACAAGGTCGTCTGAATGAGCCCGATTGGCATCTGCATGACCCAAATCAGGGCCACTGCCGCCGAGGCCATCAGCACCGTGAAGATCGGCAGCCCCATCATCAACAAGATGATGGGCAGAATGACTACAGCGAAAATCATGGCGGCGGCGCCTTGTCCTCAGCCTTTAGCATCCGGATACAGCGCGCCACCACCACCAGGAACATCAGGCCGAAGGATACCGGGATGACCGTATGCAATACGTTCATCGGCAGGCCCGCGACTTGGCTGTAATAGTTGAAGTGAGAAATCGTGCCGATCGCTTGGTAGATGATCAGCGCGCAGACGGCGAGAAACACCAGATTGCCGAGAAGCTCAAGCGCACGGCGCCAGCCCGGTTGCAACGATTGGGTGATCAGATCCATGCTCAAATGGCCGCCGTTTCTGGTGACATCCACTGCCCCCAGATAGACGAGCCATACGAGGACATAGCCCAGCACTTCCTCGGCCCAGATGATCGGTGCGTGCAGCACATAGCGGCCGAATGCGTTGGCGCAGATCAGCAGAACGCTGAGCAGCAGACCGACTCCCAGCAGCAGCCGAATGAGCTTGAAGACGAGTTCTGTCAGAACCTGCACGAGACCCCCGGCCCCCACTATGCCAGAGAGCACACTGCCGCGTGTGGCCCCCGTTGCCAAGCACTGATGGGACGGGGAACCGCATAAACACGCGATTGGGCGGCAATTTTCCCGAACACCGGTTGTCCCCCTTTCAAATGCCGGGACGGAAGCGTTCGTCGGCGAACGCTCGTGCCGCCTGACGGGTCATCGACGCCACAACCAGCGGGAGAAGGCCGAGTCATGCGTGCGCCGCCGTTTGCGGCGGCGGCAGGAGGCTGTAGGTTCAGTTCACCGTCGGACTTTTGGAGCAGGCCGTGGCGTACGAAGATTTGCGTGGATTTATCGCTGAGGTCGAGGCGCTCGGCGTGCTCCGGCAAATCGAGGGTGCCGACCCGCATTTCGAGATCGGCGGCATAACTGAGGTTGCGGCGGGCAGCCCGGAATGCCCGGCGCTGCTGTTCGACCGCATCAAGGGCTACCCGAAGGGATTTCGCGTTTTCACCAACGCCACGACGACGCCGCAACGCGCCGCTCTCGCCCTCGGCATCGATCCGAGTCTTGCGCCGCTCGACGCGCTCAAGGCCTGGATGGAGAAACGGAAAACAATGAAGACGAAGCGGCCCGTTACGGTGAAAAACGCGCCGTTCCTGGAAAATTCGGCGAGCGGAAAGCAGGTCGATCTGCGCATGCTGCCGGCGCCGTATTGGCACCGCGGGGATGGCGGGCCTTTCATCGGTTCGGGCTCGCTGGTCATCATGCGCGATCCCGACAGCGGCTGGATCAACGCCTCGATCTACCGTGTCCAGGTTCACGGGAAGAGCAGGGTCACCATCCAGTTCGACCACCAGGGCCGGCACGGCGCCATTGTCGCCCGTAAATACTGGGACAGGGGCAAGACCTGCCCGGTCGCCGTGGTCAACGGCGAGGACCCGGCGCTGTTCATCGCCGGCTTCGAATATCTGCCGGCCGGCCAGTCGGAATATGATTTCGCCGGCGCGATCAAGGGAGCGCCGCTCGACGTGCTGCCGGGTCCGCTCACCGGCCTCCCGTTGCCGGCGCAAGCCGAAAGCATCCTCGAAGGCGAATTTCTGCCGCCGAGCAGGCTGTTGCTGCCGGAAGGTCCGTTCGGCGAATTCACCGGCTACTACGCCGCCGACAAGCGGCCGTGTGCCGTGATGGAGGTGAAGGCGATCCACTATCGCAACGATCCGATCCTGCTTGGCTCCCCACCCATGAAGCCGCCGCGCTTTCACTTCGGCTTGCCGTTCCGTGCCGCTTCGATCTGGAGCAATCTGGAGATGGCCGGTGTCACCGACGTGGTCGGCGTCTGGCAGCACGTGGCCCAGTTCATGACCGTCGTCGCACTCAAGCAGCGCTATGCCGGCCATGCCAAGCGGGCGGGCCTGATCGCCGCGGCCAACAGCTATATGGGGCGGTTTACCGTCGTGGTCGACGACGACGTCGATCCGTCTAACCTCGCCGACGTGATGTGGGCGGTGACGACGCGCTGCGAGCCGTCCGAGCAGATCGACATCGTGCGCAACGCCTGGAGCTCGGCGCTTGATCCCCGTATTCCGGCCGAAGCCAAGGACGTCGGGGCCACCGCCCATTCCAAGGTGATTATCGAGGCCGTGCGACCATTCGCTTGGATGGACCAATTCCCGCCGACATCGGCGCTGACGCAGGACGAGACGCGGGAAATCGTGAAAAAATGGGGTGCGACAATCGCGGGAAAGGCTTCGAAGAAGGCAACTCGAACCGCCAAACCGAAGCGCCGTCGGAAGACCTAAAGACAACGATTACCGCGCGTTTGCGAAGATCAAGAAGCGCCGGCGAAATCTCCGAGACCCCTAAGGCCGAAAATCCGGTATCAGGCTTCGCACGGGCCTGCCGTGGACGACGTCTGCAATGTTGGTCAGAACCGCTTCGGTTTCGTTGATCATGTAATCAGGCTCTCCGCCGGAGATATGGGGCGTCCAGAGAACATTCTCGAGCTCGAGCAGGGGCGTGTCGGGCGGCACCGGCTCGTAGCGGTAGACGTCCAAAGCCGCGCCGGACAGGTGGCCGCTTTTGAGGCTTTCATACAACGCCACTTCGTCGAGGATACCGCCGCGCGCGGAGTTGATCAGATACGCCCCGCGCTTCATCTTGGCCAGAAATTGGCGCCCGGCAAATTTCTCGGTGTTCTTTCCGTAAGGGATGTGCAGCGATACAAAGTCGGATTGCGGTAGCAATTCATCAAGCGGCGTGTAGGAAACACCGCCGAATTTGCTTTCTTCCTCGGGGCTCAGCCGATTTCGTTTGAAATAAAGAACGCGCATGCCCATGTCGCGCATGCGTTTGGCGACGAAGCCGGAATTCTCGCCGAGCCCGATGAAGCCGATGGTGCTGTGCGAAAGCACCTTGAAACCGCGAATCTGCGCCCAGTTGAACTTGTTGCGCGGAGGGTCGGTCGAAAACACCGGCTTGGCCGCGGGATCCCGGCGCTCGACCACGGATCGATGGGCCGCAAGGAGATTGCGGGCAAGCGCGAGGATGAGAGCCGTTATGTGGTCCGCGCTTGATTGGCTGCTCAGGCGCGCCAAGTTGGCAACCGGAATATTCAATTTGCGTGCCGTCGCGATATCGATATTGCTACAGGAACGGCCGAATTGTTGAACAAGCCGCGTCTTGGCGCAGGCCTCCACCCGCTTTTTATCGAGCGTCGAGGCTTCGAGAACGACAAAATCGGCGGAAGGCAAGGTCTGCTCGAGTATCGTTTCATCCTGACAGACGGCCACCTCGATGTCCTGCGGTAAAGCAAGCCGGTCGGCCATGGCGGTGAGCGTGTTGAGCGGGGCTGAGAACTCATCGCCGAAAAAATAGCGCAATGTCTTTTCGCCTTCGGGCGTCAGGGCGCGGCGCAAGCCAATTTCCATCAGCCGAAATAAAGCGTCTTCTTCGGCAAAAACCACGTGAATGCTATTCTGACCCACGGCGTCTCCCCACTTCTTGCGTTTTCATTGCGGCCTCGTAGGCTGCGGGTCAAGTGGCCTCTTGCCGACTTTCGACGCAGGCTCGGCAACCGAGCTGGCGAGGACAACTGTAACAAACCGCTAGCGGCTAACGTCAACCGCGTATTTTTGCTGCCGGGAAAAGGGAATTCCGGTCATGGCGGAGGAGGGCGCTAGCGGATCATCAATGCCGCTTTCACCGTGGCAACCGCTGGTCATTAGTGGTCGCACTGCGTGTTGTGCAGCCAAGGGCACGGTGGGAGGGTCGAGCAAATGAGCAATCAGAGCCGCGAAAGTTTCGATGTCGTGGTGGTCGGCGGTGGCGGCAGCGGGCTAGCCGCCGCGATCGAAGCGGCGCGCTTTGGCCGCAGCGTGGTCTTGCTCGAAAAGAACACGGCACTCGGCGGCACGACAATCCGCTCGGTCGGCTCGGTGACATCCACCTGCACGGCGCTTCAGCGCGCCGGGGGCATTCGCGATATTCCTGAGGCGCATTTCGAGGATATGGCGCTCTTTGCCGACAACCGCGGCTTTGCGGAAAAAGATAACCTCGATCTGCGGCGGCTGCTGGTCGAGCATTCGCCCGACACGGTGCAGTGGCTGATGGATATGGGCGTCGTGTTCTTCGGCCCCATGCCCGAGCCGCCGCACCGGCAGCCCCGCATGCACAATGTGCTGCCGCACGCGCGCTCGTATATCTATCATCTGCAGAAGCGGGCGCGGCGTTTGGGCGTCGACATCCGCCTCAACGCACGGGTGATGAAGCTGGCACGCGACGGTGCGCGGATCACCGGCGTCGAGATCGACGGCGGTCAGGCAGGGCACCCCATCATCGAGGCAAAGCGCGGCGTTATCCTCGCCACCGGCGACTACAGCTCGGCCAAGGAGCTCAAGGGCCAGTTCATGTCGGCTGAACTCGCCGACATAGAAGGCATCAATCCGGCCAGCACGGGCGACGGTCAGCGCCTAGTGCAGGAGGCGGGCGGAACAATCGTCAACGGCGATATCATGCTGGGGCCTGAGATCCGTTTCGTCGCGCCGCCCGCAAAAAAACTCATCGAGCTCATTCCCCCGATAAAGCTCGTCGCACTCGCGATACGATGGTCAATGAGCCATCTGCCGGCTTGGCTGCTGCGGCCGTTCCTGATGATGTTCGTCACGACCAATCTCGCGCCGTCGCCGAACCTGTTCGCGAAGGGCGCCATTCTCATCAACAAGGAGGGCAAGCGTTTCGTCGACGAGCGCGACGACCCGCAATTGGCGATTCCGCGCCAGCCCGAGCGTGTCGCCTATATCCTGTTGGACGACAAGATCGCCCGCGAGTTCAGCGGATGGCCGAATTTCGTCTCCACGGCTCCCGGCGTGGCCTATGCGTATCTCGCGGACTATCGGCGCAACCGCAAAGCCGTTTTTGCGCAAGGCGGCACGCTCGCGCAACTCGCCGGCAAACTTGCGATGACGCCGGACGCCCTGGAAGCAACCGTGCGCGAATACAACGGCAAACTTGCAAACGGACTGCCGGCCATCGACCGGCCGCCCTATTACGCGCTCGGCCCGGTCAAGAGCTGGATCGTGTTCACCGATGGTGGCGCTCGCATAAACACCAATTTTGAGGTCCTCGACAGGAATGGCCGGCCGATCCCCGGCCTTTATGCCGCCGGCTCCGCTGGGCAGGGCGGCGTGCTGCTCGAAGGGCATGGACATCATCTGGGTTGGGCGTTCACATCCGGTCGGCTGGCGGGACGGATGGCGGCGTTCGGCAGCGCCGATTGGAAGGATGCCGCGCTTGCCGCGCGTCGCCTTCACCGATAGGGTCATCGTGACAGTGATCCGTGATCAGTTGAGCGCCCGTGGGCCGCCTCGGATAAATGGTGTCGCCGAATATTTAATCGGCATGTTGCAACCATGACCTTCGCAACTGCAAAGCCGAAGCGGAATGGCCTTCTCGTCCATCTACATCTACATCCTCGGTCTCGTGCTGGTACCGTTCCTGCCCGAAACCAAGAGCAAGCCGCTGCCGACTTAACGCGATGGCACGGCAATGCATCGCCGCGCTCTGGCGCGGCGATGCCGACGGCGGGCCAGCAATACGCGCCGTTAAATTCGCGCCGCCCTGTGCGGACATGGAGGTGATTGATTTGGGGCTCACGTGCGACAATGCCTTTTGGCAATTCTCGATCAGGGTATACGCCTCGTCGGGCGTCGCCGACGATTGCCTCGCGGTGCAGGAGCAATATGGCATTGACGTCAATGCTCTTCTGTTCTGCGCTTGGATCGCTCAGGCACGCAAAATCGAGCTGGCGCCGCAGGATATCGAGGCGCTCGATGCCGTAGTGGCGTCGTGGCATGAGAACGTCGTCAGGCCCTTAAGGTCGGTGCGACGCTACATGAAAGGCCTGCCGGACGGCGAAATCAGCGCGCTGCGCACGCGCGTGAAGGGCGTCGAAATCGACGCCGAGCAGATCGAGCAGGCCATGCTGTTCGCCCACGCAGAACAGCGATTGGCGGCCGAAGGACACGCGCCCTTGGCGGCAGCCGTCCGCGCCAATCTGGAGAGCTATTTGCGCGCTCACGGATACCGTAGACAAAACAGCGGCGACTGGCCGCTCAATCGCATGATCGAGGCGGTGACCGCTTTGAGTGCGCAATTGTGATTTCTCTTCTCCTGCTCAGCTTCTCCGTTTGAAGCGCCTGCCGCGTCACGCATGTCAATCCAATCCGCAAATTCAGCGAAACAAATCGAAATTGCTTGCGCCGGTGCCGTCCGGGAGTTCATCGTCGAGCTCGCGCACGCATTCACACTGACGTCCGGCAATGAAGTCTCACTCAGATTCGACCGTTCGGGCGTGGTCAAGACCAAAGTGCTTGATGGTGAGATCGTTGATGTCGTCATCACGACCAAAGCTGCTATCGATGAGCTTGCACGCCGGCAAAAGATCGCGCCGGAGAGCGCTGCGATAGTTGCGCATTCGCGCATCGGCGTTGCGATAAGGGCCGGAGCAGCGAAACCGGATATCGGATCCGTCGCATCTTTCAGACGCACGCTGCTCGATGCAAAATCGGTCGCTTGCGCCGATCCGGCGACCGGAAGCCCGAGCGGAAACCATTTCATCGCATTGCTGCGCCGGCTCGGAATCGCCGCGGATATAGTGCGCAAATTGAGACTGATTGGCGCGGGTATGGG
>JARRNI010000048.1:3883-15801 GCA_037385125.1 Pseudolabrys sp. | reverse complement strand
AAGGCGGCGCCTGCTGCCGGCGTCGAGGTCTATCCGGCGCCGCGCGGGCAGACCGTGCGCATCGGCCTGCGCGACGCGCGCGCCTCAGAGCTGGAGAACTTCCTCACCGCGCTGGTGGGCGCCCAGCGCGCCATCGACCTGGCCGGCCGCAAGGCCGATGTCGCCGCGGGAAGCGCGTTGCCGCCCGATCTCGGCGCCTGGCGGCCCACCGTCGAATTCGTGCTCGGCCCCTATTTCTGCGGCAAGCCGCTCGACCAGGTCTCGGCTAGGGACCTGGCAGCGGCTGGCCGCCGCAACCTCGCCGACTTCTGCCGGCAGGGCTATGGCGCATTGCTGGCCAAGCTCGCCGCCGGCACCTCGCCGCAACTGTCTACGCCGGTCACCCTGATCGACCGCGACCGCCACGGCGTCGACGTGCGCGCCGGCAAGCACCGCCTGCGCACGCGCACGGTGATCGTGACCGTGTCGACCAATGTGCTGGCCGCCGACAAGATCGAGTTCAAGCCGGGCCTGTCGCGGCGTGTGCGCGGCGCCTGCAGCGATCTCGCGCTTGGCAGCTACGATCATATTGGGCTGATGATGCCCGGCAATCCGCTCGACCTGCAGCCGGACGACCTGGTGTTCGAGCAGGCCTCCGGCGCGCGCACCGCCGCCCTGCTCGGCCGCGTGTCCGGCACCGACCTGCACATGCTCGACGTGGCGGGCGAATTCGGCCGCAGCCTGACCGGCCAGGGCGAGGCCGCGATGCTCGACTTCGCGCGCGAGTGGTTGGGCTCGCTGTTCGGCTCCGGCGTCAAGGATTCGATTGCACGCAGCCAGGTCACCCGTTGGAACCAGGACCCCTGGGTGGGCGGCGCCATGTCGGTTGCCAGCCCGGGACATGCCGAGGCGCGCGCCGCGCTGATGGAGTCCATGGGCCACCGTGTCTGGTTCGCCGGCGAGGCGGTGCATCGCACCAAATGGGGCACGGTGGACGGCGCCTGGGAGTCGGTCGAGCGCGCGGCGCTGGCCGCGCTCGATGCCATGGGTATGCTGGAGAAGCCGAAGACGGAACGCTCCACGCATCGAGAGCGCACGCGCCACCACCGGCTCCGGCATCATCGCCGTCGTCGCCGTTGAGGACTGAACCATGGCAAAGCTTCCGCAGGCACTGATCGCCTGGTCGAGCGGCAAGGACAGCGCCTGGGCGCTGCAAGAGGTGCGTACACGCGGTGACTACGAGGTGGTGGGTGCGCTCACCACGGTGACCGACCGTTTCGGCCGCGTCAGCATGCATGGCGTGCGCGAGCAATTGCTGCAGGCGCAGCTCGCCGCCGCCGGCCTGGAGCCGGTGGTGGTGCGTATTCCCTATCCGTGCCCGAACGAAACCTATGAGCTCGAGATGGCGGCGGCAATGCAGACGGCGAAGGCGCGCGGTATCAGCCATATCATCTTCGGCGACCTGTTCCTCGAAGACATCCGCGCTTATCGGGAGAAGCAATTGGCCGGCAGCGGCATCACGCCGGTGTTTCCGCTCTGGCAAAAGCCGACCGCGGCGCTTGCGCGCGAGATGATCGCGGCGGGCGTGGAGGCGCATCTCGCGGTGGTCGATCTGAAGAAACTGCCTGCGGGCTTTGCCGGCCGCTCTTTCGATTCGGCCCTGCTCGACGCGCTGCCGGCCGGCGCCGACCCATGCGGCGAGAACGGCGAATTCCATTCGTTCGTTTCGGCCGGCCCGATGCTCAGGGGCAAGATCGACGTGAAGGTCGGCGAGATGGTGGAACGCGACGGCTTTGGCTTTGCGGACCTCGTTCCGTCGTCCTGATCAGTGTGACGGATAGAGGGGCTTACCCCCTTAGCACCCCGCCCGTGCGCTTCGTTACCTCGGCCACCACCTTGGCCGCCAGCGCGTCGATCTCCTCGTCGGTCATGGTCTTGTCGCGCGGCTGGATGGTGACCGCGATGGCGATCGACTTCTTGCCGGGCTCGATGCCTTTGCCCTCGTAGACATCGAACACGGTCACGCCGGCGATCGATTTCTTGTCCGCGCCTTGCGCCGCGCGCACGATGTCGCCGGCCTTCACGCTGGTATCGACCATGAAGGCGAAGTCGCGCGCGACCGGCTGGAACGGCGACAATTCGAGCAACGGCTTGGCGCGCGTCGCCCTCGCCTTGGGCTCGGGGATGTTCTCCAGGATCACCTCGAAGCCGACCAGCGGCCCTTCCGCGTCGAGCGCAGCCAAAGTGCGTGGGTGCAGTTCGCCGAAAGTGCCGATGACGTTCTTCGGCCCCATCTGGATGGTGCCGCTGCGTCCCGGGTGCAGCCACGACGAGCCACCGGGCACCACTTGCAGCGCCTGCACGGGCGCGCCGGCCGCCGCCAGCACGGCGAAGGCGTCGGCCTTGGCGTCGAAGGCGTCCACCGGCTCCGGCTTGTGCTGCCAGTGGCGGCCGACGCCATCGGGCCGCGCCAGCGCACGCCTGAGGCCGCAGGCCGCGGTGAGCTGGTCCTCGGGCCGGTCGCCCTTGAACACCTGGCCGACCTCGAACAGCCCGACATCGGGAAAGCCGCGGTCGGCGTTCTTCTGCGCCGCCGCCACCAGCCCGGGCATCAGGCTCGGCCGCATGTCGGACAGCTCGGTGGCGATCGGATTGGCGAGCGACAGCTCCGGCTTGCCGCCGCCGAACAACTCGGCGTCGCGCTTCGATACGAACGACCAGGTCACCGCCTCGGTCAGGCCGCGCGCGGCCAGCGCGCGCCGGGTCTTGCGGGTGCGGTTCTGCAGCGGCGTGAGCACCGCCTTGCGCGCCGTGTCGCCGCGCGGAAACGGCGTCGACGGCACCTGGTCGACGCCGACGATGCGCACCACTTCTTCGACGATGTCGGCGCGGCCGTGCACGTCCGGCCGCCACGACGGCACCGCCACCTTCACCCGCTCGCCCTGGCCGGCGGCGAAGAAGCCGAGCTTCTCCAGCACGCGGCGCACCTCGGTGATCGACTGCTTGAGGCCGGCGAGCCGGGGCAACTCGCTCAAGGGGAAATCGATGACCTTTTCCTTCGGCGCCGGATCGCCGGCGACCACGATCTCCGACGGCTCGCCGCCGCAGAGGTCGAGCACCATCTGCGTCGCCAGCTCCAGGCCCGGCACCATGAAGGCGGGATCGACACCGCGCTCGAAGCGGTAGCGCGCGTCGGAATTGATGCCGAGCTTGCGGCCGGTCTGCGCGGTGGTGAACTCGTCCCACAGCGCCGACTCGATCAGCACGTCGGTGGTGTTGGCGTCGCAGCCGGTGACCTCTCCGCCCATGATGCCAGCGAGCGACTCCACGTCCTTCTCGTCGGCGATCACGCACATGCCCTGGTCGAGGGTGTAGGTGCGCCCGTCGAGCGCCAGCAGTTGCTCGCCGTTCTCGGCGCGCCGCACCGTCAGGTTCCCGTGCACCTTGCCGGCGTCGAACACGTGCAGCGGGCGGCCGCGGTCGAAGGTGATGAAATTGGTGATGTCGACCAGCGCGTTGATGGGGCGCAGGCCGATGGCCGTCAGCCGCTTCTGCAGCCAGTCGGGCGAGGGACCGTTCTTGACGCCGCGCACCAGGCGCAGGCCGAAGGCCGGGCACAGCTCGGGCGCGTCGATGGTCACTTTCACCGGACAGGGAAACGTGCCTTTGACCGGCTTGGGCGCGTTCTCCTTGTAGTCGCCGATCAGTGTGGCGCCGAGGTCGCGCGCGATGCCGTTGACGCCCGTGCAGTCAGGCCGGTTGGGCGTAAGGTTGATTTCGATCACCGGCTCGGCGGCGCCGGCCCAGTCGACGTAGGTGCGGCCCACCGGCGCGTCGGCCGGCAAGTCGATGATGCCCTCGTGGTCTTTGGAGATCATCAGCTCGGCTTCCGAGCATAGCATGCCGCGGCTTTCCACCCCGCGGATCTTGCCGACCTCCAGCGTCATGTTCTTGCCCGGGATGAAGGTGCCGGGCGCGGAGAACACGCTCTTCATGCCGGTGCGCGCGTTGGGCGCGCCGCACACCACCTGGATCGGCTTCTCGCCTTTTGAAACCTGGCCGATGTCGACCATGCAGACTTTGAGACGATCGGCGTTGGGGTGCTTCTCGGCCGAGACGACGGAGGCGATGACGAAGGGCGCAATCTGCGCCGCCTTGTCCTCGACGTTCTCCACCTCGAGGCCGATCATTGTGAGCTTGTTGACGATCTCGGCGAGCGAGGCGTCGGTGTCGAGATGTTCTTTGAGCCAGGGCAGGGTGAACTTCATCCGCTCAGCCCTCCGGTGCGGCGGTAGTTTCGCTGGCCCAGCGATAGCCTTTCTCGCCGGATCCGCCACCAACCCACGTATAGGGAAGGTCGGCCTCCTGAACCAAGAACTCGATGCCTTCCTCAATCTGAGAGGAAGCGCCGGTTTCGCTTTCTGGAACCATGTCTCTTGGGCTGCGCCGATAATCTACAATAGTGCCTTGCCTATATGACACTTCGCCTTTTGCTTCATGCAATGCGAGATAGGCTCCACGTTCGACGCTCTTGCGGACCTTGGATTCGGCGACAACCCAAGAGCCGCTCCAAAATCGGCCGTCACCTATTTCCGTTACCCCACGTCCTCGCTCGCATACGAAATGATAACCAGTCACTACGTCGGACGCTGAGTGATGCGGCTGCTCCAAACCCTCCCGCTTTATTTGAGGCGAAGGCCTTGAAGCGAGATCGAGATCGCATAGTTCGACTAAGTCGCTTGCTCCATGCTTTACAGCGCGCTCTCTTATTATCTCGACACTTTTTCGATCTTGGACAGCCAACTTGTCGGCAGCCCACGAATGCGAAAGAGCTTTCTTCGCTGTTGTCGACGGTACTACGGTCACGAACTCAATCCTCCCGCCAGTGTGGGAAAATCGAGCGGGCGGGAGCCGTAGTGCGACAGCCAGCGCACATCGGCTTCAAAGAAGGCGCGCAGGTCGTGCATGCCGTATTTCAACATGGCGACGCGGTCGATCCCTAAGCCCCAGGCGAAGCCCTGGTAGACATCCGGATCGAGCCCGCAATTCTTCAGCACGTTCGGATGCACCATGCCGCAGCCGAGAATCTCGAGCCAATCCTCGCCCTCGCCGAACCTGATCTCGCCCTTGTCGCGGCGGCACTGGATGTCGACTTCCAACGACGGTTCGGTGAACGGGAAGAACGAGGGGCGGAAGCGCATGTTCACGTGGTCGACCTCGAAGAACGCCTTGCAGAATTCCTGCAGGATCCATTTGAGGTGGCCGAGATGCGAGCGCTTGTCGATCACCAGGCCTTCGACCTGGTGGAACATGGGGGTGTGGGTCTGGTCCGAATCGCTGCGATAGGTGCGGCCGGGGCAGATGACGCGGATCGGCGGCTGCTGGCTCAACATGGTGCGCACCTGCACCGGCGAAGTGTGGGTGCGCAGCAGCAGCCGCGAGCCGTCCGCCTTCGGCGAGAAATAGAACGTGTCGTGCATCTCCCGCGCCGGATGGCCTTCCGGGAAATTCAACTTGGTGAAGTTGTAGTCGTCGGTCTCGATGTCGGGGCCTTCCTCCACCGCGAAGCCCATGTCGGCGAAAATGGCGGTGAGCTCGTCGGTCACCTGGCTGATCGGATGCACCCGGCCGGTCTCCGCCGGCGGCTCGCGCACCGGCAAAGTGACGTCGACCGCTTCCGTGTTGAGGCGGGCGTCGAGCGCGACATCGGCCAGCGCCTGTTTGCGCTCGGCGATCGCCGCGGCGACACGGTCCTTGAGGCCGTTGATCGCCGGGCCTTTGGTCTTGCGCTCGTCCGGCGTCATCGACCCCAGCGTCTTCAACAGGGCCGAAACCGAGCCGCTCTTGCCGAGGGCGCCGACGCGCACCGCCTCCAGCGCCGTCTCGTCTTGTGCCGAGGTGACGGCGGAGAGGATTTCGTTTTCGAGCTGTGCGATGTCGGACATGGGATCCCCGTGCACTGACTGTCATCGTCCGCGAACGCGGACAACCCAGTAACCCCTGCGCACGCGAGATTACGATAGGCTGGTGGTTACTGGATGCCCCGCCTGCGCGGGGCATGACAGCCCGTATTTACGCCGGCAGCGCGGCCTTGGCCTTTTCGACGATCGCCCGGAAAGCTGCCGGCTCGTGGATGGCGAGGTCGGACAGCACTTTCCTGTCCACCTCGACGCCGGCCTTGGCCAGCCCGTCGATGAACTTCGAGTAGTTGAGGCCGAAGGGCCGCACGGCGGCGTTCAGGCGCTGGATCCAGAGCGCGCGGAAGGTGCGCTTGCGCCGCTTGCGGTCGCGGAAGGCATACTGGTTGGCCTTCTCCACCGCCTGCTTGGCGACGCGGATGGTGTTCTTGCGCCGGCCGTAATAGCCCTTGGCGGCTTTCAGGACCTTCTTGTGCTTGGCGTGCGCGGTGACGCCACGTTTGACGCGGGCCATGGCAAAGTCTCCTTGAAGTCTGGCGAACGAATGAAACGGGGACAGCCGCGCGGGCGAGCGCGGCATTCAGAAATCCGGTCAGCCGTTGGGCAGCCAGTATTTCTTGACGTTGTCGCCGTCGGTCTTGAACAGAACCGCGGTGCCACGGTGCTCGCGGATCGTTTTCGTGGTCCGCTTGATCATGCCGTGGCGCTTGCCGGACTGCTGGTATTTCACCTTGCCGGTGCCGGTGATCTTGAAGCGCTTCTTGGCGCCCGATTTGGTCTTCATCTTGGGCATTTGGCTCTCCTACAGCGGCCTCAAGCGCGCAAGCGTGCGGCCGGAATGCGCGGGCAGAAAGCCTCGCGCGGGTGCTCGGGATTGAGCTTTGCTCGCCGCCACGGCAGCCCTTATCGGCCGGGCGGTGAGAGGGCGGCGTTATGGCAGACGTGTTGCGAATTGACAACTGATGTCGCGCCTCTCTGCGTCCGGCCGCGCAGAGTTCCATTCGGCGCGACACCGCTTGCCCGAAACGCGTCCTATTGCGCCAAAACGGGCAGGTCAATTTGGTTTCGCGGCGATTCAAGGAGGTAATCAAAAGTCTACGCGGTTGCGGCCAGGGCTCCCATCGGCTATATAAGGGTTACACAATACAAAATCGAAGGTTGGATGTCCGACAAATGCGCGGAGAGGGAGTTATTTTCATGAACAAACCCGGCAGCTATACCACACTAAATCAAGCAAAGATGAACTTTTCCGACCTTTATTCTTCAAAAGACCCTCGGAATTACTTCAAGTATCTTGGTCAGCTCGACTATATCATCCCCCATCTTGCACAAACGATCTTTGCCCAGCTGATCCGCGCGCGTCAGGAGCTGCAGAGCGAGCCGGTCACCGTCTTGGACCTCGGCTGCTCCTACGCCATCAATGGCGCGCTGATGAAATACGCCATCGACTACGAGGCACTGCGCCAGCGCTACACCGCGCCGGCCCTGCAGACGCTGAGCAGCGATGAGCTGCTCGACCTCGACCGCCACTACTACCGCGCCTGGCCGCGGCACGAGGGCGTGCGGGTGATCGGCCTCGACATCTCTGAGAATGCCATCCGCTATGGGGAGAAGTGCGGGCTGCTCGACCGCGGCCTCGCCATCGACCTGGAAAGCCGCGATCTGGCGCCGGACGAGGCCGCCGATCTGGCGGACGTGGACATCATCGTGTCCACCGGCTGCGTCGGCTACGTCACCAGCAAGACCTTCGAGCGTGTGATGAACGCGATCAAGCGCGGCCGCGCGCCGTGGGTTGCTTCCTTCGTGCTGCGCATGTTCCCGTTCGACGAGATCGAGAAGACGCTCAATTCCTACGGTCTGGTAACCGAGCTTTACGAGGGCGCCACCTTCGTGCAGCGCCGCTTCGCCAACCGCGAGGAGATGGAAGCCACCATCCGGAAGGTGGAAGCCCGCGGGCTCGATTCGGAAGGTCGCGAGACCGAAGGCCTCTATCACGCCAATCTGTTTATTTCGCGTCCGTCCGAGGAGATCGAGCGGCGCCCGATCAAAAAGCTGGTGAGCCTGGTCAGCGGCATGAACAAGCTCTGGCCGGTGGGCGCCAATGTGCTCGGCAGCTACGGTCCCTCGGCGCTGCGCCGCGCCCGCGCCGGGCAGCACCTCTCGGAGGTCAGGGCCGCGTCGTCCTGAACGCACAGCTCTTGGAAATAAAAACGCGCCGCCTGTGCTTCGGCAGGCGGCGCGTTTGCCTTTTGGGCAATTGCAGCGGGCTTAGCGCGGCGCCAGCACCATGGTCATCTGGCGGCCTTCGAAGCGCGGCTCGGATTCGACCTTGGCCAGCAGGCCGACGTCGGACTTGACGCGGTTGAGCAATTTGAAGCCGAGCTCCTGGTGGGCCAATTCGCGGCCCCGGAAGCGCAAGGTGATCTTGACCTTGTCGCCTTCCTCGAAGAAGCGCTTCATCGAGCGCATCTTCACGTCGTAATCGTGGTCGTCGATCATCGGCCGGAGCTTGATCTCCTTGACCTCGACGATCTTCTGTTTTTTGCGGGCTTCGGCCGCCTTCTTCTGCGCCTGGTACTTGTACTTGCCGTAATCCAGGAGCTTGCAGACGGGCGGCGTGGAATTCGGGGCGATCTCAACCAGATCTAGCCCCGCGTTCTGGGCCATCTCCAAGGCAGCTTGGAGCGGCGTCGCACCGTGATTGTGCCCAGTGGCATCGATCAACTGAACCTCGCGGGCGCGGATACCCTCGTTGACGCGCGGGCCGTCCTTCTGGACGGGCTGCGTGGACTTCATCGGACGACGAATGGCTTTGCTCTCCTCATGTCGTTGCAACGATTGCCGCGGGAGCCGATGCCCCCTCGGTATGGGAAACATTGGTAGAAAATGGAAAGAAGTCAACGCGGGTCCGGGGCTAAAGCCCGAACCTGCGGTCAAATCTTTCAAATCTCTCTAATTTTGTCTTGCCTGTGGGACCAGCGCCGGCGCCGGGTCGCCCGGCGTCACCAGCTCGCTGTAAAGCCTGAGCGTCTGCTCGGCAGCCACAGCGGCGTTGAAGTGGCCGCGCACCCAATCCTGCCCGCGCAGGCCGATGGTGCGGCGGGTCGCCGCCGGCAGGGAAAACAACCGCAGCAGCGCCGCGGTCAGTGCGGCATCGTCACCGGCCGGGAAGCGCAGGCCCGTGATGCGGCCCTCGGGCACCGCCGGCTGGGTCAATACCACTTCCGGCCCCGCAGCGAGGTCCGACACGATCACCGGCCGGCGCATGGCCTGCGCCTCCAGGATCGCCCGCTGCACACCTTCCGGCTGTACCGCGGCCGACACCACCACCGTGGCTAGGGCGTACGCGGCCGGCATGTCATAGACCGGCGCGGCCATGCGGATGAGGTCGATGGTGTCGGTCGCCAGCACCAGGTCCCATAGTTCGCCGGTGTAGCGGGTCTGGCCGCGGTCCTCGCCGACGAAGACGCAGAGGAAGTCCTTCATCCCCATGTCCTTGAGCCGGCGCACCGCCCGCACCACCACGTGATGGCCTTTGCGCCTGAGAATGCGGCCGGTGACCAGGATGACCTTGGTCTCGGGCTTGACGCCCCAAGCCGCACGCATGGCCGCGACGCGCTCGGGCGACACGGCGTCGGGATCGAAGCGCTCGAAATCGATGCTCGCCGGCAGCACGCCGATGCGCTCCCAGGGCGTGCCGTAGCGGTCGTGCACGAGTTGGGCGATCTGCTCGCTCAGCGCTACCACGCGGTCGCCGCGCGCCATGGGGCCGTTATAGGCATGCTTGAGGATGTTCTGGTCGCGGAAGCCCTTGTACCAGCTCGTGACGAAGGGAATGCCGCGCAGCCGTGCCGCGGCCCACGCACTCCAGGCGGAGGCGCGGCCGAGCGCGTGGATGACATCGCAGTTGCGCTCGCGCGCGATGCGGATGAGCGCGCCGGCGCTGCGCAGCATCACGGCCGGGTTGTTGCTGGCAAGGTCGAGCGCGACGAACTCGCCGCCCACCGCCTTCACGTCGGCGACCAGCCGACCGGCGCGCGAGGCGACAATGGCGCGCTGGCCGGCGCCGGTGAGCGCGCGCGTGAGGGCGACCGCGCCGGCATCGGCGGCACCCACGTCGAGGCTCGGCACCACGATCAACACCGTGATGGGGGTGCGCGCTTCCTCGGCCTTCGCTGCGGAGCTTTCGCTAGGCGCGGGATGCTGTTCGAGCGTCTGGAGTTCAGGCGCGGGCAAACTCGACATGAACGTCACGATTCCGATACTTTTCGGCTATGATAAATTTGCGCTTTGGCGCCGCCTTTGCGATGGCGAGGCACGATGATCGGGCCGACGGCGCCTGACCGCCCGAAAACCGCGGTCATCTATCGCGTGCGAACAGCGAAGTATAGACCCCGCGGATGGCTTCGGCAACGTTCTGCGGGGAGAACATGAATTCGGCGAACTGGCGGGCGCGAGCGGCCAGCGCCTCATAGGCGGTCACGTCGAGCGCCAGCGCGGCGCCGATGGCGCGCGTGATCTCGTCCACATTGCCCGGCTGCACCATTCAGCCGGTGCGCAATTCCTCCTTCATGCGCGGCGGGGCGAGCACGTTTTCCGGCAGCACGCCGACTGCCGAGGTTACGAGCGGGCGTCCCGTGGCCTGCGCTTCTGCTGCGGCGCGCTTGCGCACGCTGCGCGCATAGCGCGCCTGGGCGCGGGCCTCGCCAGCGAACACGAAGATCGTCGTGCGCGCCGGTCCGCCGCCGATGATGAGCCGCGCCGCTTCCACCACACTCATCTGCCCGTTCCACGGCGCCATACCTCCCGCCACCAGCACCACGCGCATGTGCGGCAGCACGCGCCAGACGCGGCGGATTGTTGCGATGCGTTCGCTGCTCACCGCCGCCGGGTTGAATTTGGCGGTGTCGACCGCGCGCGGGATCACGGTGATGGGGTCCGCCGGCAGCTTGTAGCGCTCGATCATCGCGCGCGACACGTAGGACGACGGCGCGATCACCCGATCGCCGCGCACCAGCGAGGAGCGGAATAGGTTGCCCAGGTAGGAATGGGCAGGCAGCCGGTCGGGAAACGAGGTGACCAGGAATAACGGCTGCTTGTCGGTAGCGGTGAGCGCGCTCCAGGCGGCGCCCGCGCTCTCCGCGTGCACGATGTCGATCCGCTACGCCGAGATGAGCATGGCGATCTCGCGCGCGTTGCGCCGGATACGCAACGGATTGGCGGTGTCGTTGATCATCGGCAGCCATTCGCCGCCGAAGGCGCGCAACTCGCCAACCAGCGGGCCGCCGTCGCCGGCCACCAGAGCGCGGGCGCCGGCTTTGAGCAGTGTGAACGCGATGTCAACCGCGGCGTGGCCGGCCGGATCGTCGCGCAAGGACGGCACCAGCTGCAGAATGGTGGCGCCGGCGAGCGAGCGCGGATGCGAGCAGTTCATGTGCGTTTTGCCTTGCGCATGGTCTTGTCCGAAAACCGGTCCCCACTTTTCGGGACCATGCGCGGGCCCCCCTTGCGCAGAAGGGCGGCTTGCGGCGAGAAGGTGCGCTGACACTTTATCTTAACTGTGAGCCTGTCGCGCATGAGCGAAGTCCGCCTGACCTCCATGACCGTCGAATCGCCGCTCCCCGCCCGGACCATCGCCGTGCGCGCGCGCGAGAGCAAGAACCGGGACGGGTGCCCCGGCCTGTTCTGGCTGGGCGGCTTCAAGTCCGACATGAAGGGCACCAAGGCCGAGGCGCTCGACCGCTGGGCAGCGCAAGAGGGACGCGCTTGCGTGCGCTTCGACTATTCCGGCCACGGCGAGTCGGGCGGGGACTTCACTGACGGCACCATCGGGCGCTGGCTGGCCGAAGGCGTGGCGGTCTACACCCGGTTCGCCAAAGGTCCGCAGGTGGTGATCGGCTCTTCCATGGGCGGCTGGCTGGCGCTCCTGCTGGCGCAGGCCCTACGCAAAGTCGAAGGCGCGGCGCCCATCGCCGGCATGGTGCTGATCGCGCCGGCGGTCGACTTCACCGAGGAGCTGAT
>JARRNI010000048.1:0-3844 GCA_037385125.1 Pseudolabrys sp. | reverse complement strand
CGGTCGACTTCACCGAGGAGCTGATGTGGAAGCAGTTCCCAGACGACATCAAGCAGGAGATCGAGAGCAAGGATTTCTGGCTGCGGCCGTCGATGTATGACGAGGAGCCCTATCCGATCACCAAGGGCCTGATCGAAGAAGGCCGGCAGCATCTCCTGCTCGGAGGGCTGATCGAGACCGGCTGCCCGGTTCACATATTGCAGGGGGTGCAGGACTCAGACGTACCATGGCGCCACGCGCAGGAAATGGTCACGCGCTTCGCGCGCGACGACATTGTGCTCACGCTGATCAAGGACGGCGACCACCGCCTCTCGCGCCAGGAGGACGTCGAGCGGCTGATCGCGGCGGTGGCGAAGTTTTGACCCTGTTGCTGTACGCCGATCTCTCCTGTTGGCATTGCCCGCGAAGGCGGGCAATCCAGTAACCACAAAATCCTCGGCTCAAATGCAGACCGGGGTTACTGGATCAGCCGCTTTCGCGGGTGATGACGCTAAGAGAGAGCGGCGCGCCACTCTTCGTTCACGGACTCGTCGCTTTCCTGTTTCCGCAATCCCGCCAACTCCTCGCTTGTTACCAGTCGCGACAGCGCCCAAACCGCCGCGCCGCGCACCAGGGGCGAAGCATCGTCCAGCAATCGCTCCGCTTCGCCTGCGAGCGATGCGTCGCCGGAATTACCGATCGCGATCAGCACATTCCTGACGAAACGATCGCGCCCGGTGCGCCTGACCGCGCTCGTGGTGAACAGCGCGCGGAACTGCGCGTCGTCGAGCCACGCCAGCTCGGCGAGCGAAGGCGCGCGCAAGGCCTCGCGCGCAGCCAGCTTGGCTTCGCGTCCTTCAACGGCGAACTTGTTCCACGGACAGACGGCGAGACAATCGTCACAGCCATAGATGCGGTTGCCCATCGCCGCACGAAGCTCGCGCGGGATCGGGCCCTTGTGCTCGATGGTCAGATACGAAATGCAGCGCCGTGCATTGAGCCGATAGGGCGCAGGGAAGGCATCGGTCGGGCACACGTCAAGGCAGGCGCGGCAGGTTCCGCAACTGTCTTCGATCGGGCCGTCTGCCGGCAGATCGAGCGTGGTGAAAATCGAGCCAAGAAAGAGCCAAGAGCCGTATTGGCGAGAAACCAGATTGGTGTGCTTGCCCTGCCAACCGATCCCGGCGCTCGCGGCCAGCGGCTTTTCCATCACGGCCGCGGTATCGACGAACACCTTCACGTCACCGCCGGCGTTCTCGGTCAGCCAGCGCGCGATATGCTTCAGCCGCTTCTTGATCAACTCGTGATAGTCGTCGCCCTGCGCGTAGACCGAAATGGCGCCGCACGCGCGCTCGCGCAGGATGGCCAGCGGGTCGGCGTCCGGCCCGTAATTCATGCCTAGCATGATCACCGAACGCACACCGGGCCAGAGAACGCGCGGGTCGCCGCGCCGTTCGGCGGTGGTCGCCAGCCAGGTCATGTCGCCGTTGGCGCCCTCGGCGAGGAAGTGCGCGAGCCGTTCCTTGGCTTGCGGTATCGCATCGGGCCGCGCGACCCCGACCGCGTCGAAGCCGAACGCCTGCGCGCGCTCGGTCAGCGCTTGTTTGATCGCGGCCGGATCCGCTTGCTTCATCCTCTCCGCGCCAAGCGGCGGGGAGGGTCGGTTCGCACCGTCTTGACGACGCAAATCGGGGTGGGGGAATTTTGCGGGCATTGTTATTTGGTCCCCCATCTCCTCCTCGCCGCTCGCAAACGCTCGCGGGGGGAGGGGAGGAGCGAAATCAGAAATCGAGGTCGGCGTAGCTCGGCGATGGCGGCAGGCCCGCTAGCATGTCGGCCAGAATCGGCCGGAACGCGGGCCGCGACTTCACCCGCGCGTACCAGTGCTTGGCGGCGTCCTCTTCGTTCCACGGCACCTCGCCCAGATAATCGGCCACCGACAGATGGGCGGCGGCGGCGAGATCGGCAAGCGACAGTCGCTCGCCGGCGAGCCAGTCGCGCGTGCGCGCGAGCCAGCCGAGATAGGCCAGATGATAGCGGATATTGTGGCGCGCGGCCCGCAAGGCATCGGTGTCGGGCGGCCCGCCGCCCTGTTCCGTCGTCATGTGGCGCTTGAACACGCGCTCGGTGACCAGCGGCCCGCTCACCTCCGTGTGGAACTTGTCATTGAACCAGCTCGCCAGCCGGCGGACCTCGACGCGCTGGGCGGCGCGCGGCGGTAGCAGGCGGTCCTCGCCTTCCGAGGGCGGCCGGGTGTCCTCGATATATTCGGCGATGATGGCGGCGCCCGGCACGGGCGGCTGGCCGTCCGCCACCAGCACCGGGATTTCGCCGGCCGGATTGAGAGCCAAGAACTCCTTGCGCCGCTCCCAGAACCGTTCCTCGGTCAGCCGGGCCTGGATGCCGTACTCGCCCAGGATGAGGCGGACATAGCGCGACAGCGGGCAGAGCGGTTGATGCAGCAGCGTCAGCATGAAGCCCCGAAGGAACGATGGTGTGAATAGGCGGGAATAGGCCGGCGCACTAGAGAAATCCACCGCGGCGCAACCATTTGCCCACCGCTTATGGCTTTTTTCGTTGCCCGGACCGGGCACTTGCGCCAAAAGCGCTCACCCGCCCGATTCCTGCCGCTGTTTGCGCGCAGGCGACTGCCCCGGAGCTTTCCGCCATGACCATCGACGCCATGCAGGCGGCCATTCCCGGCGTTTCGGCGCCCATCGAGCTCGTCGAGGCCGCGGCGCTGGGCTTCGTCGAGGGCCTCACCGAGTTCCTGCCGGTCTCCTCTACCGGGCATCTGCTGTTGATGGAGCGCATCCTCGGCTGGGGCGGCAGTGATTTCGGTAAATCCTTCGCCATCCTGATCCAGCTCGGCGCCATCCTGGCGCTGCTGTCGATCTATTTCGGCCGGCTGTGGGCGCTCGCCAAGAACATGTTCACCGACTGGGCGGCGGCGCGCTTCGTTATCGGCGTGCTCGTCGCGTTCCTGCCGGCGGCGGTGATCGGCGCGCTCACCTACCATTACATCAAGACCTATCTGTTCGACGTGCGCGTCGTCTGCATCTCGCTCATTGCCGGCGGCTTCATCCTGCTCTGGGTCGACCGCTTCGATCTCAAGCCGCGCTATCACGAGGCGACTGGCTTTCCGCTTTCGATGTATCTGGTCATCGGCATCTTCCAGTGCTTCTCGATGATCCCGGGCGTGTCGCGCGCGGGCGCGACCATCGTCGGCGCCATGCTGTTCGGCGCCGACCGGCGCTCGGCGGCGGAATTCTCGTTCTGGCTCGCCATGCCGACCATGGTGGGCGCCTTCGCCTTCGAGGCCTTCAAGAACCGCAGCGAGCTCACCCACGGCAATGTGACGGCCATCGCGGTCGGCTTCGTGTTCTCGTTCATCTTCGGCTGGATCGTGGTGAAGACGTTCCTGGGCTATGTGCAGCACCACACCTTCGCGCTGTTCGCCTGGTGGCGCATCCTGGTCGGCACCATCGGCATCTTCGCGCTTTATTTCTTGTGAGCCGAGGGTGTCATTCCGGGACGGCGCGAAGCGCCGGGCCCGGAATCCATAACCCCAGTCCGAGTCGCATTTGAAACGCTGTATGGATTTCGGATTCGCACGCTGACGCGTGCGCCCCGGAATGACGAGGAAGGATCACGCCTCCGGCAGCGTGTGGTATTGTCCGGTCTTGCGGAAGCGCCACAGATAGGACGGCACGATCGCCTCGATCGGCTCCGGCTCGATGCCAAGTCCTTGCAGCGTGCGGCCCTCGTCGATCGCCGCCTGCGACACGACATTGTCCGCTCCTGCCGGCGACCATGCCATAACGCGGGGGGTGGCGCGGCCGCCCATAAGGCTGGTGCCCAGGAG
>JARRNI010000047.1:0-11934 GCA_037385125.1 Pseudolabrys sp. | reverse complement strand
TAACTACGATCGTCGGCCTCGGCGGCTTTGCGGTCGGTCTCGTGTTCGGCGGCGTCGTGCAGCGCACCAATTTCTGCACTATGGGCGGTATTTCCGACCTAGTGCTGATGGGCGACGGGCGCCGCTTTCGTGCCTGGCTATTGGCGATCGCGGTGGCGATCATCGGCACTCAGGCGCTCTATTTCGGCGGCGTCATCGACATCGACAAGTCGATCTATCTCACGCCCAATCTGGGCTGGCTCGGCGCCATTGTCGGCGGCGCCATGTTCGGCTTCGGCATGACACAGACCGGCGGCTGCGCCAGCAAGACGCTGGTGCGCCTCGGCGGCGGCAACCTCAAATCGCTTGTTGCCATGGTGGTGCTCGGCATCTTCGCCTACATGACGCTGCGCGGCCTCTTGGCGCTGCCGCGGCTGCAGATCGAGACCACCAATATCGACCTCACCGCGCGTGGCCTGCACAACCAGAATCTCGGCGAGATGGTCGGCATGGCGCTCGGGATTCCGGCGGCCTATGCCCGCGCCGGCGTTGCCGCCCTGGTCGCGCTGCTGTTCCTGGTGATTTGCTTCAAGGACGCCAGTTTCCGCCGCAGCCCAGCCAATATCACCGCCGGCGTGGTCATCGGGCTGACCGCGATCGGCGGCTGGCTGGTCACCGGCGTGCTGGCCAAGGACGAGTTCAATCCGATCCCGCTGTCCTCGATCACTTTCGTGGCGCCGGCCGGCGACAGCCTGCAATATCTGATGACCTATACCGGCTCGACCATCAATTTCGGCGTCGCCATGATCGGCGGGGTCGTCGTCGGCAGCTTCCTGATGGCGATCGCCACCGGCAGCTTCGCCATCGAGCATTTCACCGACCGCGGCGATCTCACCCGCCACATCGGCGGCGCCATGCTGATGGGGGCGGGCGGCGTCATGGCGCTCGGCTGCACCATTGGGCAGGGCATCACCGGCATGTCGACGCTGGCGCTCGGCAGCCTGATCGCCTGGCTGTCGATCATCGGCGGCGCTTATCTCGGCATCCGCTACCTGGAAGAGGGCACGATCGGCGGCGCCCTTCGCGCGGTGTTCGCGCGGGGGTGATAGCCACGCCGTAGTTCAGAAAAAGCCAGCTCGATAAAAAAACCGGCGCCGGGAGGCGCCGGTTTTGCTTTTTGCTCTCGTCGCGTGGGAGGCCGGCCTACTTGCCGGAGCGGCCCTGCAGCTTGCTGCTGAAGGCCAACAGGAAGGCGAGGCTGCGCTGGGTCTCGGGCTTTCCGAGCATCGACAGCGTCGACATCATGCCGCCCTTGGGCGCCGGCCCCTTGGCGGTCTCATGCGCTGCTTCCTCGAGCGCTAGCCGCGTGTTCTCGGCCAGTTCGCCCATCGCCTCGTTGCCGACCGTGTTGATCATGTTCTCGGCGAACATGAACAGGCGCTCCACGATGTTGTCGGTCGCGGCATTGCGCATGGCGTGCAACGTCAGGAGCACCTCGCACGCGGTGTCGATGGCGCCGACCTTGTGCAACTCGGTGAGCCGGTCGAGCAGCGAGTGCACGGCCTCGCTGGTGCTCGGGTCGTTCAGGCGGTCGAGCAACTCAAGGCCGTTGCCGCCGAGCGTGGCCAAGCGCTCGACCATGCTGTCGGTCAAGGCCTCGCGCGCGGCTACCGTGAGGCGCTCGATTTCGCCGAGCGGCGGCTGGTTGGACATGTCGTTCATCGCGCCACCTCCTTACAGCAAGCCACGGGCGGAGAGCCAGTACATGCGGTTATAAGCCAGCTTGAACCAGTGAATCATCTGCGACGGCGGGCCCGGGTTGGGCGGCGTCGTATAGTTGAACCACACATAGGTGCCGGTGCTCATGCCGGTTTCGACGAAGCAGAACACCTTGCCGTCGTAGTCGCGCGCCCAGCGGTCCTCTTTGATCAGGGAGGACAGGTTGTCGATGATCGTGTCGGCCTCGAAGTGGGCGGTCGAGCCCGCTTTCGAGATCGGCAGGTTGGTGGTGTCGCCGACCACGAAGACGTGGTCCGAGCCGTCTTTCAGCAGCGTGTTGCGCGCCGTCGGCACCCAGCCGCCCGCGCCCAAGTTCGAGTCGGTGATAACCGGCTGGCCGCTGTGCGGCGGCACCGTGATCAACAGATCGTAGGGCAGGGTGGTGCCCTCTTCCGAGGTGATGGTCTTGGCCTTTGCATCCACCGACTTGGTGTTGAAGAAGACCTCGGACTTGATGTTGGACTTCTCGAACTCGGGGACCGCCCAATGCGCCACCGGCTCGAGCGAGTGCAGGCGACCGACCGGGTAGGTGTAGGTGATCTCGCTCTTGTCGAGCAGGCCCTTGCCGGCGAGATAGTCGCGCAGCATGAAGGTGATCTCGAGCGGGGCCACGGGGCACTTGTGCGGCGCATTGATGTTGACCACGACCTTGCCGCCCTTGAAGTTCGCAAGTGCGTCGCGCATCTTGCGCGCGCCGTCGAGGTCGTAGAACCAGTGGCCACCCTCGGTCATGCCCGGGATGTTGTCGGGCCGGATACGCGAGCCGGTGGCGATCACCAGGAAGTCGTAGGAATAGGTCTTGCCCGATTCCGTGGTGACCGACTTCTTGTCGACGTCGATGTGTTTGGCGGGGTCGACGATATAGGGGACCCGGCGGTCGAGCACCTTGCGCTGGTCGCGGAACAGCTCCGACTCCCGCATCTTGCCGAACGGCACGTAGAGCAGGCCGGGCTGGTACATGTGCTTGTCGGTCGCCCCCAGCATCGTGATGGTGACGCTGCCCGCGGAAAGCTCCTCGCGCAGCTGCCGGCATAGCCCGTTGGCGACGATGGTGCCGGAGAGACCCCCTCCGACGATCAGGATTTTCTTGGCCATTTTGTATCCTCCCCCGTTCTGCGCCGCCCCACTTTTTCGTCGAGCGTGCGCTTTACGTTACTTGGCTTTGCGCACAACGATACTCCAATATCCGTCCTTCTGGGTGATTCCCACCATTTCATGGTGGACCTTCTTCACCCATTCGGGAATATCGTTGGCCGAGCCCTTGTCGCTCGACAGCACCTCGATCTCGTCGCCGACCTGCACCAGCTTGAGCTTTGCGATGAGCTCCATCAGGGGGCCGGGGCAGAATGCGCCACGCGCATCAATTATCTCTCTGGTTGTCATCTCACTCAAGACTTTCCTCGCTGATTTATTGCTCTTATTGCCGATATAGGGGCGGCCTATAGGGAAATCAGCTGCCCGTTTTCCGCATCGGACAGGAATTTTGTCAGGCCGAGGGCGCCTTCGATCAGGTCGTCCTCGAGCTGGTCGAGCTCCCAGCCCTTGATGTCCAGCGCCATGGAGCAGGCCCAGACCTTGAGGTCGCCCAGCTCGCGGCCCTGGCGGAACAAGGTGATGGGGTCGGGCGCCTTCTTTTCTTTGAGCAGCTTGGAGAAGGTGCCGCCCTGGTAGCGCGTGTCGGCGGAGGCATCCTTGGCGAAGGCCAGGATGGCGTTCATGCTGACGAACACCTCGACCGGCCGCTCGGAAACGGCGGCTACTGATGCGATCATCGCCGCCATCTGAATTTTCTCATGCTCGCCCGAGCAGAGCAGGATGTAGAGGGTCTTTGACGCCATTTATGCTTGCACAGCCTCTTTTTAGGACGTCCGCTTGATCACGAAGCTGAAGACGTTGTCCTCGTTTTTCGACTCCAGAAGCTCGTTGCCGGTGGTCCGGCAGAAGGCCTCGAAGTCCTTCACCGCGCCGGGGTCGGTCGCCAGTACCTGCAGGGTGCCCCCGGTCGGCACGTCCTTGAGCGCCTTCTTGGCGCGCAAGATTGGCAGCGGGCAATTGAGCCCCTTCACGTCGAGAAGCTGGTCGGCCATTTTGCGTTCCTCGGATATGGGGATCCCCACGAGGGATCAGATGAACAGGTTGATGTCGCTCTTGGTTGCGGTGTCGATATAGGTGGCGGCGCCGCCCAGTGCCGGGCCCTCGATGATGTCCTTTTCGGTGTATTCGAACAGGTCCATGGTCATCTGGCAGGCGATCATGTTGACGTCGGCTTCCAGCGCCATCTCGCGCAGCTCCTCGATCGAGGCCACGCCTTTCTTCTTGATCAGGTTCTTCATCATCGTCGTGGCGGCCGCATCGACGCCCGGAATCGCCGACACCAGGTTGGGCATGCCGATGTGCATGCCGAACATCGGCATCTCCATGGCGGGATTGCCCAGCGTGGAGATTTTCAGGTCGAGCTTTTTCTTCAGCAGCGTGAGGCCGTAGAAGGTGAAGAACATCGTCACGTTCAGCCCCATGGCGGCGGCCGTGGTGGCCAGGATGAAGGGCGGGTAAGCCCAGTCGAGCGAACCCTTGGTGACGATCATCGACATGCTCTTGGTGTTCGTCTCGCTAGTCATCGTCTCGCTCCCATGCTCGCCGCCTGAGGGGGCGGCTGGTTCATTCGCAACCGGCGAAATTTTCCGCCGTCATTTTCGCTTCGTAGGGTTCGGCCACCGCGGTGCCGGCGACGAGGCCGGCCTTGCCGGCTTCCCAGTCGGCGGGCTTGACCTTGAGCATCCAGCCCTCGCCATAGGGGTCGGCGTTGGCCGTCTTGGGACTGGCGGTCAGGGCGTCGTTGACCTCGACCACCTCGGCGTTGAAGGCGAGCTTGGCCGGGCCCACCCATTTGCCGGATTCGATGGTGGCGCAGGACTTGCCGCTGTCGACCTTGCGCCCCGCCTTCTTGGGTGTGAAAGCGACCAGCTGGCCGGCCATGGCGGCGGCCACGGCAGTCATGCCGAGGGTGACGGTGCCGTCGTTGTTGTCCCGGTACCAGATGTTGTTCTCGACGTCGTACAAAAGCTCGTCGGGAAGGTTGCAGCCACGAACGGTCGGCATTGATATTTCTCCTGGTCTCTCAAATAGTTTCGGCGGCGTCCGCCGATGCCTCGCGCTGGCGCAGCGGCCGCGCGGAGCAGCAGAACTCGCCGAGCCCCCCCACCTCCAGCTTGCCGCCAATGAACAGCGCCAGATGCCGGCCCACCATAGCACCAAGTCTGAGCCGGCGCGCGGTTTCCGGGTGGGTGGGATCCAGCCGCACGAGATTATGGTGGTAGACCAGCTCGCGGCAACTCTCCCGGCAGGCATTAAAGCTGGGCTCGCCGCGGGCGCCCTGGCGGTGCAGGGCGAGCAGCCGGAAGCCTTCCACCGTGCCGGTGGTCGGGGTTTCGCCGCGCGCTGCAAGCCAGGCCTCCAGGATGACCTCGCCGAGCGCCAGAAGCTCGTCCGCCCGCTCGTCAGCCGCTACCAGGAGGGCCTCGTCCGGCTCCGCCGCCAGTGCGCCGAAGCGGGCGCCGGCCTCCTCGAGGGTCATGCTTCGCGGGGCGGCCATCAGACCAGCCCCTTTTCCCGCAGCAGATCGGACGAATCCGACAGGTTCTCGTGCACGCCGACCTTGCGCGGCGACAGGCCCAGCGCCATGCCGAGAAGCTGGGTGAAATAGAGGATCTTGACATTGGTCTTGCGGCCGAACTTGGTCTCGGCGCGCTTCTGGTGCATTTCCAGGCCGGTGTGGCAGGTCGGGCATTCGGTGGCGATCACGTCTGCGCCGCAGGCCTCCGCCGTGGTGAGCAGATTGAGCACCAGCTTGGTCGAGGTGTCGCTGTCCGACAGGGTGTGGGCGCCGCCGCAGCAGGCGGTCTTGAGCGGATAGTCGATGTTCTCGGCGCCGGCGGCGGCCAGCAGGTCGTCCATGAAGTGCGGCTTGGAGGTCGACTCCGAGCCAGGCCCCTGGTCCTTCTCCGGGAAGATGTGGCGCGGCCGGGTGTACATGCAGCCGTAATAGTTGGCGATCTTCAGGCCCTTGAGCGAGTTCTTCACGCGCGCCTTGAGGCCTTCCTCGCCGATCGCCTCTTTGATCCAGTCGAGCGCGTGGATGGTTTCGACCTTGCCGGCCTCGTAGGTCTTGTGGCCGGCCTTGCCGGAAATGCGGGCATTGACGTCGCGCGAGGCCTGGTCGTGCGCCAGATCGTATTCGGCCTTCTTGAGATTGTGATAGCAGCCGTTGCAGGGCGCCATCACGATGTCGAAGCCCATGTCTTCGGCGATCGACAGGTTGCGGGCCGACAGATAGGTCTGCAGCTTGGGGTCGATGTTCTTGACCTCCATGGCGCCGCAGCAGTTCCAGTTGTCGAGTTCCTTGATCTCGAGCCCGAGCGCCTTGCCCAGCTCCTTGGTGGAGCGGTTATAGGCGTGGCCGGTGCCTTCCAGCGCGCAACCCGGATAATAGGCAACTTTCTTGTACTTGCCGCTCATTGCTCAGCTCCTTGCACATCGAGCTTGAGCGCGCGGGCATCGGCCGCGTGACGCTCGGCGACGTATTCATCGATGGCGGCCTTCGCCTTGCCCCAGCCGCGCGTGCGCGGGTGGAACACGGTAGCGAGGCCGAGCTTGGTCAGCATGCCGATCGGCAGGCGCAGCACCAGCCCGCGTACCAGCGCGATCAGCCAGTCCTGGAACAGCGGCTGCTTGGTGCGGGTGAAGAAGTCGCGCAGCACCTTGCCGTCCTCGATCTTGCCGGTGTCGAAGACCTGCTCGGAGAAGGCCTCGTCGAAGATCATGGAAGGCTTCTTCTCGGTGAAGCCCTTCAGCTCCAGCCAGTGCGCGGTCGCTTTCATCACGCCTTCCGGGAAAACATCGCGCGGGCAGGCATAGGTTCACTTGTTGCATGAGACGCACTGGCAGATGATATCCTTGTCGCGGAGCAGCTCGTCCTGCATCCCCATGCGGATCAGGTAGATCCAGTAGCGGGGATTGAAGTCCGGGTTGATGGCGTTGACCGTGCACGAATTGGTGCAGGAGCCGCATTGCCAGCAGCGGTGGATGTATTCGCCGCCCGGCAGCGCGGCGATCTCCTCCTGCATCTCCTCGTTATAGTCGGTGACCGCGCGCGAATTGATGAACGTGCTCCAGTGGCCGGAGACGTCGACGCCTTCGAGCTCCAGGTGATCGTGGGTCACCAGGTTTTCCGGGCGGATCAGTGTTTTTTCGTGAATCGGCATCGCGCTTCCTTTACGAGCTCAACCGGCGCTGCTCGCCCAGCACATAGGCTTCGCCGTCGATCAACTTGAGACGCGTGCGTCCGGTCTCGCTGTCGACGGCGTCGAGGCCGAGCAGCCGGCGCGTGTGCGCCATGGAATCTTCCTTGGCATGGCCGCAGAAATCGCCGCGCAGATACTGGCCGCCCTTGTCGTTGATGTAGCCGGCATAGATATGGGCGCATAGGATATCGACATAGAACGCCATCTCGCGGAACACGCCGTTATCCGTGAGAAATCCTTCCAGCTCCTCGCGCAGCATGGAGAAGGTGGCGAACTTGTCGTCGATGTCGAGGGTGCCGGCCAGGATGCCATTTTCGTCGTGCCAGATTTCGCGCAGCACCCCCGTGTTGACGCGGGCATCCCACATCCAGCGCGTCATCAGCGGATAGCGGTCGGGGACGGTAAAATGCAGCACCTCAGCGGCGAGATCGCGCACCCAGCGGTGCTCGCGGTCCTGCGGGAAGGCCCCGACAAAGGCGTTCATGCGCTGATCGGCGGTGGAAGTATCCGACCAGCCGTCGAGGAGGCCGCGCAGGCGGGTCTTCAGGACGTCGAAGCCGTTGTTGCCGAGCCAGCCGCCGATGCGGCGGCGCACCGGCGTGATGAAGGAGGCGAGATCGTAGAACTCGGTCTCAGTCAGCTCGGCGACCCGGCCCTTGCCGAGCACTTCCTCGAACAGGGAGGCCTTCAGCGCCAGCGCGCCGACATAGCGCTCGACGCCGCCGGAACCCTCAGCCGAGGACACCAGGTGCTCGAAATGCGCACGCAGCCGCGGGCCCGAAAGGTCGAGCACCGGCCGCGCGGGGGCGGGGGCTTTCGCCTTATGGGCACCGAGCGGCCACATTGCGTTACTCCGCTGCCTCTTTCATGGCGCCCTGCGCCGCGGTCAGCGCCGCCATGGCGGCCGACTGGCCTTGCGCGATCGAGTCGTCGATCGTCTCTGGGCCGGTGGCAGCGCCGGCGACGAACACGCCGGGACGCGAGGTGGCCGACATGTGTGCATAGGTGGAGGCCTTGCCGATATGGCCGTGCGGCTCCAGCTTGACGTCGAACACTGCCGACAGCGTCATGTTGTCGACGTTCGGGTCCATGCCGATGGCGTGCACCACCATGTCGAAGGGGATGGTGATCGGGCGTTTGACCAGCGTGTCCTCGCCCTTCACGATCAGCCGCTTGCCGTCGGAGGTCACCTCGGCGATACGCGCCTTGATGTACTTGACCTTAAACTCTTCCTGGCTCTTCCAGTAATATGTGTCCTCGTAGAGGCCGAAGGTGCGGATATCCATGTAGTAGATGTAGACGTTGCACTTCGGCAGCTGCTCGCGAATTTCCATCGCCAGATTGGACGACACCGTGCAGCAGATCTTGGAGCACCACTCGCGGCCGATCTGGCGGTCGCGCGAGCCGACGCAGAGCAGGATGGCGACGCGCTCGGGCTCGCGGCCGTCGGAGGGGCAGCGCACGCCCTTGCCGGACGAGATCATCTGCTCAACCTGGGTGGTGGTGACCACGTCCGGATAGGTGCCGAAGCCCCATTCCGGCTTGTTGACCGAATCGAAATGGGTGAAGCCGGTGGCGAGGATGGCGGCGCCCGCCTCAACCTTCGAGCCGTCCGACAGGGTGGCGGTGAAATCGCCCGGGCTGCCGGTGAAGCTCTTCACCGTGGTGTTGAGATGCACCTTGATCTGCTTGTTGTCTTCGACGCGCTTGACCATGCCGCCGATGGCGTCTTTCGCCCATTCGCCCGACGGCACCAGCTTGGCATAGCCGGACTGGATGGGGGCGCCGCCGAGATATTCGGCTTTGTCGACCAGCACCACGCCCTGACCGGCGGAGGCCAGCGCATGGGCGGCCGAAAGTCCGGCGGGGCCGCCGCCGACAACGAGAACCGGACGACTCATCTTTTACTCCGCTCCTCCGGATTGCGCGGCGATGGCGGCCTGCGGCTTCACATAGCCGGGGCCCGACGTGATCGCGCGTTTGGGGTCATATAGGGTCTCGATGCGGCCGGCCTTGACCTCCTCGAGATACTTTTCAAATTCGACCTTGGCCTTCTGCCAGTCGATGCCGAGCTTCTCCAGCAGGTTCTCGAACGGCGAGGCGTGCCAGTGCAGCTGCGCCAGCTTGTAGGGATGCGCGCCGAGCGCGAGCGCCGCGAACTGACAGTCGGCCATGATCGGCAGCTCGTAGACCTTGTCCACAGCCTTGCCGATCCACTGGTTCTTGTCGAGGGTGGTGATGCAGCCGGTATCGTGGCCGATCATCACATCTGCTTTTGCTTCATCGACCGCCACCTTGACCTTGCGGTCGATGGCGAAGGAACGGGTGAACTCGCGCTCGCCGATGATGTGGCGGAAGCCGAAGCCGCAGCAGTCGTACCAGGTGGAATAGTCGACCACGTTGGCGCCCAAGGTCTGCAGCAGGCCGGTGGAGACGGCGACGCGATTGCCGTCCATGACCGTCTCGTCATAGATTACATCCTCCGGCACCATCTTGTAGACGTGGCATGCCGGGTGGACGGTCGCGCGGATGTTGCTGACGTCAACGACCTGGCGCTCCTTGATGCGGTCGCGCATCACGTGCAGCCATTCCGAATAGTGCACAACCTCTTCCGGAATCAGCAGCTTGCCGTCGACCAGTCGGCCGAGCTTGCCGAGGATCTGCTTGACCTGCTCGCGCAGCTCCGCCGAGTGCAGCAGGAAGCCGCGGACCTCTTTGTAGTTGCCGAAGGAGGTGCCGCAATGCACCAGCGGGTAGTAGGTGCCGGGCGGCAGCCCCTGCGCCTTGGCCGACATATAGGCCTGGTGGAAATTGCGCAGGAACACGGCGGACAGGCTGACCACATTGCCGATGCCGGAGCCGTGGTAGTTCCAGGCGGTGCAGGAGGTCTGGTCGGTCTCGTCGAGGTAATTCACCCCGAGCTGATTCATCAGCCAGAACACCGAGGAGGGATAGCCGGGAATGTTGCCGCACTGGCCGCAGGACTTGTGCTGCCAGAGATTGGTGGTGGGGATCTTCTTTTCCCAGCCGTAGAGGGTGCGGGCGACGACCGGCTTGTGTTGCTTTTCGTCGACGCGATGGACGATGATCTCGCCGTCCTTCTCCAGCTGCCACATGATGTCGCGTACGTCTTCGACACGATCCTTGTTGGTCAGCATGGAGCGCCGGTCGATCTTTGCCTCCACCCATGAGGTGGCTTTCTGCGCCTCGGCGGGCGTCAGGTTCGACGGCTTCCATTCGCTGCCGTGGCCGGTGAAGGTCGTCTGGTTATCGCCGGGCTTGTCCATGGCGTTCTCCATCTAATCGTTTTTTGCCTTACTCGGCAGCTTCTTCCTGCTCTTCGAGCCACTCGTTGTATTCGTCGCGCTTCTCGTCCATCACGTCGGTGACGACATCGAAAAGGTTTTCGTCCACCGTCTCGAGCTGGTCGAGGACGCCGGTGGCTTCCCAGATCGAATAGAGCTCGATCGAGGTCTTCAGGTTGACTTCCCAGGCCGTGTCCAGGGTGTGCATGGTCGGCACAGGGATCGCCTTGCGCAGGATATTGAGCGGCGCGTCGACCTTGGTGATGTTCGGACCCCAGTCGGGGAAGTGATCGGGCGTGATCATGTTGGGCGCGAGCTGGTTGCCGGTGGAAATCACCTTCAAAAGCACGCGCGAGAATGGTCGCAGCACATCTTTCGCCGACTGCATGCCGTGCTTGATCGCCACCTCGCGCATGATCATGACGAGGCCACCGGGCGAATTATGGAACGGGCAGCGCGCAGCGCAGGTGTAGCACTGGGCGCAGGCCCAGATCTTTTCCTGCATGGCGTCGTAGATACCTTCGAGATTCTCCGTCCACAATAGCTGGACGATCTCGCGCGGCGAGTAGTCGTAATAATGGGCGGAAGGGCAGGTGGCAGTGCAGATACCGCAGTTCAGGCAGCCGTACAGCTCGTGATGGTAGAGCGGGTGCTCGCGGATGTCTTCGAACACCTCTTCGAGCTTTTCGTAGGGAACGACCGGCTTGTTCGAGGTCGGGTCGCTGATCGCGGGCCGTTCCGCAGTCGTATGCGCAGACATTTCCACCTCGCGCGCTTTGTGGCGTCAGTAGGTCAGAACCCGGGCCTCATCGTCTTCCATGACGCCTTCGATGACTTTGGCGCCGCCGACGATTCCCTCGCATTCGGGGATCAGGTCGGATGCGGTCATGTCGAACAGGTCGAGGTTGGGGGAGCAGCAATAGAACTTCACCCCGGCCTCGTGGGCCTCCTTGATGAAGTCGTAGACGCTCTTGGGCGAGCCCGGCTTGACCACCAGCTTCTCGGCCACGCCCTTTTTCATGAGCTGGCCGGCGGTGGCGGTGCACACCACCTCGACCTCATAGTCCATCGCCGCGGCAACGGTCGCCTGAAAGAACGGCGCACCGAGTTCCTCGCCGTTCCGCGGATCGGTGTTGACCATAATAATAATGAGCTTTTTGGCCATTCCTTGGACGTCCCTTTGCCGATTGTTTATTCTCTAGCGCGCGGCTATGCCGCGCCCTTGCGCTGAATCAAACACCAGTATAGCAGATTTACATATTCTATTTTTTGAATTTATGCGAGTCCTAATGTACCAAAAATTTTGCGCCCGGCCGGGGGAGGGCTGTCTACCCGGCGGCCTGCATTAGTTGGGTCAACGCAATGAGGCCCACCATGATCTGGCCCAGAGCTGCGGCGATTTCGCCCTGCACGGCGCGCAGGGCTTCGAGCATTTCCGCCGTGTCTTCAGGTACTTCGTCGAACTCCATGATCAGGTCCTCGATCATGGCCGACTTGGCGCCGGGATGGCCGAGGAAGCCGAGGCAGTTTTCGCCGACCTGGAAAACCAGCGGCTCGCCTTGCGCGCTCTC
>JARRNI010000046.1:0-15160 GCA_037385125.1 Pseudolabrys sp. | reverse complement strand
AATGAATTTCGGCGGGGCGCCGCGTGTTATAGATTCGCCGGCGCATTTGCGCACAGCATTGCCCAAGACAAGCCGGGGCGACAACGCAAGGGGAGAGACCATGTCGACAATGGCTCACGACGACTCCAAGCTGATGTATCCGGGACTGGCGGGTTTTTACGCAACATGGCGCAACATCGCCGACACCGCGGTGCGGGTGATCGTCGGCTACATCTTGTTCATGCATGGCTGGGTCAAGCTGACCGTCATGGGCGCCGCCGGCGTCGGCGGCTTTATGGCGGCCCACGGCCTGCATCCGGGCAGCGCCTTTGCCTGGGTCGCGATCTTCCTCGAGACGATCGGCGCGCTGTGCATCATCTTCGGGCTGTTCACGCGCTTCTTCGCGGCCGCCATCGCCATCGAGATGCTGATCGCCGTTATCGCGGTGCACTGGTCGCATGGCTTTTTCTACAACGCCCACAATGGCGGCTACGAATATGCCCTACTGATCGGCATCGTGATGTTCGCCATCGCGATCCGCGGCGGCGGGCCCTATTCGATCGACCGCGCCATCGGCAAGGAGCTTTAGCGAGCGCACGACCTCTCTCCGATCGTCCCCGCGAAAGCGGGGACCCAGTTCTTTTTCGCTGGATTCCCGCTTGCGCGGGAATGAGCGGAGGGCGGTTCAACTCGCTCTGCGGACCCACACCTTGTTGTCGTGGAAGGCGGCGCCACCATAGGGCGCGATCGGGTCGGCGCCGGTCAGCGTATTGATGCCGCGCCCGTCGGCATAGGCGGCATTCGGCCAGATCGATTCCGCGATCAGCACGCCGCGCCGCATGCCGTCGAACAATCTGGCGTGCAGACGCACCTCGCCGCGCCGGTTACCGAGCACGACCAGATCGCCATCGCCGATTCCCTGCGCGCGCGCGTCCTCCGGATGGATCATCACCGTCGGCCGGCCTTCTTGTGCCAGCGAGGTCGGCGTCTTGTTGAAGGTCGAGTTGAGGAAGCCGCGCGCCGGCGACGTAGCGAGCCGGAACGGATGCGCGGCGTCCGCCTCTTCGATCGAGGTCCAGTGGTCCGGCAGCGCCGGCAGGCCTGATATCGGCCCGCTCTTGTAGGGACTGCGGAACGGCACGTTCTGCCAGTCCGGCTTGAAGCGGAACCTGCCGTCGGGCCAGTTGAAGCCGCTCAGATAATGCGCCTGGTCGAACGGCGGCTGGCAGTCGATCCAACGCTCGCTCTCGAGCTCATCGAGCGTGGTGATTTTGGACCCCCGTAGCAGCCGGTCGATCAATTCGCGCGGGCTCATGGCGAAGCCGGGATGCTCGGCGCCGACCCGCGCGGCCAGCGCGCAGATTACTTCGTGATTGTTGCGGGCTTCGCCTGGCGGCTCGACCAGCTTGGGACCGAGAATAACGTATTGGTGGCCGCCGCCGCGATAGACATCGTCATGCTCGAGGAAGGTGGTGGCTGGCAGCACCAAGTCGGCCGCCTTGGCGGTCTCCGTCATGAACTGCTCGTGCACGCAGACGAACAGGTCCTCTCGCGCGAAGCCGGCTTTGACCTTGGTCTGGTCGGGCGCAACCGACAGCGGATTGGTGTTCTGGATGATCAGCGCGTCGACCGGCGGGCCGTCGAACAGCGCCTCGCGGTCGCCGGTAAGGATCGAACCGATGCGCGACTGGTCGAGCACGCGTACCGAGCGGTCGACCACGTCGAGCCCTTCGATCAGCGTCTTGTCGAAAGGATAGATGTCGGCATTGGCGTGGAAGGCGCCGCCGCCCTCCAACTGCCAGGCGCCCGTCACCGCCGGGATGCAGCTTGCCGCGTGCATGTTGGCCGGACCGTTGCGCGAGCGGGCAAAGCCGTAGCCGAGGCGGAAAAAAGCGCGCCTGCGCTCGCCGATCAGCCTGGCAAATTCCTCGATGGTTTCGACCGGCGTGCCGGTGATGGCGCTCGCCCAGTGCGGGTCGCGGTCGCGCAGATGGGCTTCCAGCTCGCGCGGCGCATCAGTGTACTTGTCGAGGTAATCCCAGTCCGCGTTGCCGTCGCGGAACAGGCAATGCATCACCGCGCAGGCAAGCGCCGCGTCGGTGCCCGGCTTAACCAGCACCGGCAGATCGGCCTGCTGCATGGTGCCGTTTATGTAGATATCGACCGCCGCGATCTTGGCGCCGCGTTCCTTGCGCGCGCGGGCCGCGTGGGTCATCACGTTGATCTGCGTGTTGACCGGATTGGTGCCCCAGATCACCACCAGGTCGGACTTGGCCATCTCGCGCGGATCGGAGCCTGCAATCTTGCCGGTGCCGGCTGCGAAGCCGGCATAGGCTGGGTTGACGCAGATGGTGGAATGGAAGCCGGAATATTTCTTGGCGTGGCGCAGCCGGTTGATGCCGTCGCGCATCACCAACCCCATGGTGCCGGCATAGTAGTAAGGCCACACGCTTTCCGCGCCGTGGCGCTGCTCGGCTTTGAGGAAATTCTCGGCGACCAAGTCGAGCGCGTCGTCCCAGCTTATGCGGCGGAACGCACCCGCGCCTTTGTCGCCCACCCGCTGCAACGGATATTTCAGCCGGTCGGGGTGATGCTCGCGCTCGGCGTAGCGCGCGACCTTGGCGCAGACGACACCGGCCGTGTAGTCGTTCTCCTTGGCGCCGCGCACGCGGCCGATCGTATGCGCGTCGAGCACCTCGACCTCGAGCGCGCAGGTCGAAGGACAATCGTGCGGACAAGCCGATGGGCGAACGGCGATCGTCATCGTGCGTCAATCATACTTCCTCGCGGCCGAGGGCGCGACCGCTGCGCAAGCCGAAATAGCCAACCGCCAGCAGCGCGAACACGGCGGCGCGTGCGGCCCAGCGCGTCAGCATCGCCGTTTCGGGGACGAATTGCGCAATCGCGATATCGGCGCCGACCCAGATCACGAGGCCGATGCCGGCCAGCATGTCTTCGACGGTGAGGCGGCGATGGCGGCGCACCCGGATGAACCCGAAGGCGAGAACCAGCAGGGCGCCAGCCCGCCCGGCCGGGGTTCCAGATCAGAATGCCGTAGCGCTCGAGCAGCGCCATCAGGATGGCGCTGCCGGCGACGATCAGCGGCACGCTGGTAGCGAGTCCGAACACGATGAGCGAGGCCTTTACCGCCTCGGCATGGGCGAGATCGACCATCTCGGCCGCCGCCTCCGACGCGGCGGCGATGGCGATGACGTTGTCGAGGCTCATCACGATGTCGGCGATCGCGACGATCCGCACCGCGCGCCACAGAGTCGGCGCCGCCTTGACGCGACCATTAGCGCCTTCGCCGTCGTCGGCCACCAGTTTGAGCGCGACCCAGAACAGCAGCACGCCGCCGGCGAGGCGCAGATAGGAGTAGTTCATCGCCTGCACGATGAGAAGCGTGAACACGACGCGCATCAGTACCGCGACGGCGGCGCCGAGGATCATGCCCCACAGCCGCTGGCGCGGCGGCAGCGTCATGCAGGCGAGCGCGATCACCACCGCATTGTCGCCGGAGAGCACGACATTGATGCCGATGATCTGGAGGACCGCGATCCAGAACGGCGCGTGGGTGACGTCCTGCCAGAGAAATTCCAACGCGTATCCTTTCGAAGGATCAGCGCAAGCGGGCTACCCCACGATGTCGTTCTCACTGAAGAACTGCGCGATTTCGCGCGTGGCCGTGTCGGGCGCGTCGGAGCCGTGCACCGAGTTCTCGCCGATCGACTTGGCGAAGGCCTTGCGGATGGTGCCCTCCGCCGCCTTGGCCGGATCGGTGGCGCCCATCACGTCGCGGTGCTTGGCGATGGCGTTCTCGCCCTCCAGCACCTGCACCACCACCGGGCCGGAGATCATGAACTCGACCAGCTCGCCGAAGAACGGACGCTCCTTGTGCACGGCGTAGAACTTCTCGGCCTGCTCCCGGGTAATGCGTACGCGCCGCTGGGCGACGATGCGCAGGCCGGCCTGCTCGATCATGGCGTTGATGGCGCCGGTGAGGTTGCGCGCCGTGGCATCGGGTTTAAGGATCGAAAAGGTGCGCTCGACCGCCATCGCAAAGGTCCCTTCACTGAGCTTGATCGGAGAGATAACCGGGTTTTATTGGATCAGTTCGGTTGCGCGGCTTATAGCGGGGAGGCTTTGGCGCGGCAAGCTGCCCGCTGGCGCCGCCCATGGCTTTTCGCGCAAAGAGAGCCGCAAAAAAAGGGCCCGAGATGACAGCGCGCTACCGCATGTTCGCCGGCTACAATGCCTGGTGCAACGAGCGGCTCTATGACGCAGCGTCCCGCATCAGCGCGGCCGACTACCGCGCCGACCGCGGCGCCTTCTTCAAGTCGCTGCACGGCACGCTCAACCACCTGCTGGTCGGCGACCGCATCTGGATGGCCCGCTTCACCCGTGAGGGTGAGATGCCGCGCAGCCTGGACGCGATCCTGTACGACGATTTCGCCGCCTTGCGCGCCGCCCGCCGCGCCGAGGACGAGAGGATCAGCCGCTATATCGAGGGTCTGAGCGAGGCCGACCTCACCGACATTATCCGCTTTCCCACCTTCGTGCGGCCGCAGGAGGTCGAGCAGCCGCTCGCGCCCGCGCTCAATCATTTCTTCAACCACCAGACCCACCACCGCGGCCAGGCGCACGCGCTGTTGTCGAGCATGCTCAGCAACGACGCCACGCACTCCTTAGACCTGATCGTCTATCAGCGTGAGACGGGCGTGGGATTGCGCTGAGTATTCTCCTTTGTCATTCCGGGGCGCCGCGAAGCTGCGGCCCCGGAATGACGGAGGGAGGGATTGCGTCATACGGCGCTCTCCGCCAAAACGCAGCCCATGTTGCTGATCGACGATCTCACCGTCCGCATCGCCGGCCGCACACTCATGCAAGGCGCGAGCGCGCGCATTCAGGCTGGCAGCCGCGTGGGCCTGGTCGGGCGCAACGGAACCGGCAAGACCACGCTTTTTTCGGTGATCGCCGGCGACATTGCGCCGGAACATGGCAGCGTCAGCGTGCCGCCGCGCTGGCGCATCAGGCGGCTGGCGCAGGAAGCGCCGGGCGGGCCCGACAAGCTGATCGACGTGATGCTGCGCGCCGATACCGAGCGTGACCGCCTGCTCGCCGAAGCCGAGACGGCGCAGGATCCGCATGCGATCGCGGAAATCCAGACCCGGCTCGCCGATATCGGCGCGCATGCCGCACCCGCTCGCGCCGCCTCGATCCTTTCCGGACTCGGTTTCTCGCACGACGATCAGCAACGGCCTTGTCAGGAATTCTCCGGCGGCTGGCGCATGCGCGTCGCGCTCGCGGCCACGCTGTTCGCGCAGCCCGATCTCTTGCTGCTCGACGAGCCGACCAACTACCTCGATCTGGAAGGCACGCTGTGGCTGCAGGAACACCTTTCGCGCTATCCGCACACGCTGATCGTGATCAGCCACGACCGCGACCTGCTGGACAGCGCCACCGGTCACATCCTCTCGCTCGAGCAGAAGAATCTCACGCTCTATCGCGGCGGCTATTCCGCCTTCGCGCGCCAGCGCGCCGAGCGCATGGCGCTCGACCAGAAGCTGATCATGAAACAGGAAGCGCAGCGCAAGCACCTTCAGGCCTTCGTCGACCGCTTCCGTGCCAAGGCCACCAAGGCGCGGCAGGCGCAGTCGCGGCTGAAAACGCTGGCCAAGCTCGAGCCGGTCGCCGCGCTGGTGACCGAGGAGGTACGGCCGATTTCATTCCCCGCGCCCGACAAGCTGTTGTCGCCGCCGATCGTGGCGACCGACGCGGTCTCCGTTGGTTATGACGGGCGCGCGGTGCTGTCGCAGATCAACTTGCGCATCGACGATGACGACCGTATTGCGCTGATCGGCGCCAACGGCAACGGCAAGTCGACGCTGGTCAAGCTGACCGCCGATCGCCTTACGCCGATGCAGGGAACGGTGACGCGCGCGGCCAATTTGCGCGTCGCCTATTTCGCGCAGCACCAGCTCGACAAGCTCGAACCGGAAGCAAGCCCCTACGGCCATATGCGCCGCCTGATGCCGGATGCGCCCGAAGCGAAGGTACGCGCGCGCATCGGTTCGATCGGCTTTCCCGGCGAGGCCGCCGACACTGCGGTGAAGAACCTTTCGGGCGGCGAGAAGGCGCGGCTGCTGCTCGGGCTTGCCACCTACGATGCGCCGCATCTCGTCATCCTCGACGAGCCGACCAATCATCTCGACATCGACAGCCGCGCCGCGCTGGTCGAGGCGATCAACGATTATGCCGGCGCGGTGATCCTGGTCTCGCACGACCGCTATCTGCTGGAGGCCTGCGCCGACCGCCTGTGGCTGGTGGCGGACGGCAGGGTGACGCCGTTCGACGGCGATCTCGACGACTACCGGCGTGCGGTGCTCAGCGAGCGCAGCGGCGGCGCGGGCGAGAGCAAGGCGCAAAGCGCGGGACCCAGCCGCAGCGATATCCGCCGCGCGGCGGCCGAGAAGCGGGCGGAGACGGCTCCTTTACGCAAGCGGGTCAAGGATGCGGAAGCCGCGATGGCGCGGCTCTCCAAGGAGATGGCGGCAGTGGACGGCAGGCTCGCCGACGGGGATTTGTTCACGCGCGATCCGGCCAAGGCGGTCGAGCTTGCCAAGACGCGGGCGGAGCTAGCGCGGGGGCTGGCGGCGGCGGAGGAGGAGTGGCTGGAGGCAAGCAACGCGCTGGAGACGGCGTGATGAGCCGCCGCCACGGCACATAGCGGCTACTGCACGTAGACGTCCTCGCCGCGGGCGGTGCGGGCGGGCCGCCGCCGCTTCTTGTAGCGGCGCGTGCGCTCGGGCTTTTGCTGCGTCGGCGCGGCGTCGACCACTTTCAGCCGGCCGGAGTCGAACGTGTAGATGCCCGGCCAAGGCCCGCTGAGATAGGTGATCACCACCTTGCGCCGGCCCCTCTTGCCTGAGCCGATGGAGACGCTGCTCGGCTTGCCGCCGCGCTGCACCGCCTGGCATTCGGTCATGCCGAGCGCGATCCCGCCCAGCAAGCCGCCGGGAGCCGCGCCGCCCGCGCCCAGGCGCGCGCCGCCTTCCGGCTGCAGGCGGTCGGGACCGGCCGGGCCGGTGGAAGCGGTCTTCATGGAGACCAGCGTGGGCTTCGGCATGGGCTTAGGCGCCGGGCCCTGTGGCATGGGCGCGCCGGCGAGGTCGCCGGCGAGCGAGCCATAGGCGGGAGGCGCCGCCGGCTTGTTGGCGGGCGCCGCCGGCTCGTCCGCTTTGGCTTCGGCCTGCGCGGCCTGCGGCGCGACCTTGGGCACAGCGGGCGCACAGCGGCCAGCAGCGTCGACCAGCTGGTCGGGCGGAACCGGGCCTTTCGGCCCGAGCGAAGCTGTGTTGGTCGGCCGCACATGGGCCCAGTCTGGTGTACTCCAGACGGGCTTCTTGAAGAAGTTGCCCTCCTTGATGTTCTCGACCACGGCCGAGTCGCCGAAACCCGCGCAGCCGGCCAGCAGAGCGGCCAGGACGGCAGCGGCACCAAGGGTGACGATTGGATTGACACGACGGCGCTGCAAGCGGCTTCCCCCAGAGCTTACGGTACGCGGCTCTATTTGCCTGTCCCTTAAGCCCAATTTTGCGTCATCACAATGGCGGCGCAAGCCGGCGCGGCGCTGAAGGGTTACCGGTGCCGCCGGGCCTCTCCGCTGGGCCATTGGCCGGTCGGGCATTGACCGAGAGTTTCGGCAACCGGTCGGCGATTTCGGCCTTTTCGCCCCGAATCGCCGGGTTTTTGCCTTGCGGCTGCGGGCGACTCCTCTCGCCGGCGGCGGAAACGGAGCCGCCGCGCGGTCGCGTCTCCGCCCGCTGCCAAATTTCCGGTCCTACCTTCTGGCAAGCCAAAGCTCCGGCGCCCGTATTCTTGGCGGCCCCGGCAAGCCGTATTCCTTTTTCCGCCTCCGCCCTGTCGGGTTTCCGCGCGACAAGCCGCCCGCTCTCGATAAATGCCGAGGACGCGCGGGACACTCTCGGGCCCGAACGGACCCGCGGGCCTCGACGCCTCGCGACATCGAGGCTTGTCGAAGTCCTAAATTCCGCAAGTCCGCCAGTCCCAAGGCGTCCCGCGCGCGGTGTTTGCTAGGTTTGCTCCGCAAGGCCCCCGGTGGGCTTCCATTTTCAGACGCCTCGCCTTTCGGCAGGGGCGCCAAACCACCGCTTGGCGGCCCGCGACGTGGGGGCCGGAGCGCTTGCGGCTTGGACTGCCGGGCCGCCTCGCCGCATCTCCAGCGAAAGCGTCATTCCCCGGCCACCACTCCCTGTCCCGCATGTGGAGACGCTGATCCGACGCCCCTCGGCCTGAGAGAGGATTGCAGGATATTTATCTTATTATAGGATCATGATCAAGGATAATTTTCGCGGCCGTTCAGGCCTTCTTGACCCAGCGCCCCTGCCCGTCCGGCTGCCAGTAGGTGGCCTCGAAGCCCTTGGCCTTGGCATCGCTCCAGGCCGCGCGCGCGGCCGCCACCGCCTCCTCGTCGTCGCCATCGAACAACAGCACGATGCGTTGATAGCGCTCCGGGTCCGCCGGCACGGGCGCCCCGTCGATCAGGAAGCGCACATTGGCGGCATTGGGATTGCTCTCGGTGAGGGTGAGCAGGACCGGCTGCTGCGCCGCCTCGTGCTCGCGCCAGGTGCCGTGCGGCAGGAAGGCGTCGTCGCGATAGGTCCACAGATGGGCATCGAGCGCTTCGATGCGCTCTTCCGATGCGCCCTGCACGACGACGAGCCAGCCGCGCTGCAGCGATTTTTCCAATAGCACCGGCAGCACGTTTTCCGGCTTCTGGCCTTGCAGGTGGTAGAAGAGGATTTCGGTCATGGAGACCAATCCAACGGTCGGCGTGAGGCGTGCCGAGTGGACAATCAAAATTTCTCCGGCACTGACGGTATAGTGCACACGGTACGGATATCGAGAGACCAGACGGCTGCGCAGATCCGGCGAGCGCGCGTTCTTCGTGTCGATATACGGAAGTCTTGCGATAACAGCGATGGTGGACAAGACTGACCGCCGAACATGGCGGGCAGCTTGGGGATTATGGCTGGCGATATAAGAATAGATTTCTTCGATGTCGTTGCGTGCGCGCGCCGTGTAGCGAACCTTCACTGGCCGAAGCGCTTCCAGAGCGCCTCCATTTCCTCGTCCGATGCGAACTCACCACGACGAGCCTGATCCAAGCCTTCTTGGATCGCGGCCCATTCCTCATCCGAAGGATGGTAAAGCTCGCCCTCCTGCGCCTCGATCACCATCAGCATCTCCGCCGCATCCTGCTGACGCTCGGGCGGCCAACTGAGGACGCGATCAAGAATCTCTTTGATCTGTTCCTTTGTCATTGCACAATTCTACCTTACGCCACACGCGTGGTGAACGGCTCTCACCGCTCGTAAAAATCCGCCACCAGCCGGTCCAACAGCCGCACGCCCCAGCCCGAGCCCCAGCTCTTGTTGATCTCGTTCTGCCGCGAGTCGAAGCCGGTGCCGGCGATGTCGAGATGCGCCCACGGCGTCTTGTCGTCGACGAAGCGCTTGACGAACTGCGCCGCCGTGATGGCACCGGCATAGCGCGAGCCGCCAGTGTTCTTCATATCGGCGAACTTTGAATCGATCGCCTTGTCGTATTCCTTGCCGAGCGGCATGCGCCAGACCTCTTCGCCGGTTGCCTTGCCGGCCTTGGTGAGACGCTCGGCGAACTGGTCGTTGTTGGCGAACATGCCGGCATATTGGTGTCCGAGCGCGACGATGATGGCGCCGGTGAGCGTCGCCAGATCAACCATGAATTTCGGCTTGAAGCGCTGCGCGGCGTACCAGATCACGTCGCCGAGCACGAGCCGGCCTTCGGCGTCGGTATTGATGATCTCAATCGTCTGTCCCGAAAGCGAGGTGACGATGTCGCCGGGCCGCTGCGCCTTGCCGTCCGGCATGTTCTCCACCACGCCGATGACGCCGACCGCGTTCACCTTCGCTTTGCGCGCGGCGAGCGCGTGCATGAGGCCGGTGACGCAGGCTGCGCCCGCCATGTCGCCCTTCATGTCCTCCATGCCGCCGGCCGGCTTGATCGAGATGCCGCCGGTGTCAAAGCACACGCCCTTGCCGATAAAGGCGACCGGCGCGTCGCCCCGGCGGCCGCCGTTCCAGCGCATCGCCACCACCCGGCTGTCGTGGGCGGAGCCCTGGCCGACGCCGAGCAGCGCGTTCATGCCGATCTTTTTCAGCCGCGGCACGTCGAGCACCTCGACCGCCACGCCCAGCTTCTTCAGCGCGGTTGCGCGGCGCGCGAATTCGGCCGGAAAGAGCACATTGGCCGGCTCGTTGACCAGGTCGCGCGCGAACAGCACGCCGTCGGCGACGCCCGAGCGCGGCGCGAAGGCGCTGCGCACCGCAGCGGGATCGCTCACCGCCACGGTGACCTTGCGGCTTTCCGGCGGCTTTTCGTCCGCCTTGCGCTTGGTCTTATAGCGGTCGAAGGCGTAGCCACGCAGCTTGACCCCTTGCGCCAGGTCGGCGGCGCGGTCGGCGCGCACCGCTCCGCCCGGCAGATCAGCGAAGACGGTGGCCTCGGCCGCTCGCACCGGCAGCTTGCCCATGGCGGCACCGCCGAGCTTGACGTAATCCTGCTGCTGCAATTCCCGCGGCTTGCCGACGCCGATCACAACTAGGCGGGACACTTTCAGCCCTTCCGGCACGCTTAGTTCCAGCGCCGTGCCGTTCTTGCCGGTGAAGTTCTCGGCCTTGGCGGCGCGCGCCACTTGCTCGGCCGCGCGCCCCAGCGCCTTGGCGGTGGCGGTGCCGAATTTCAGCCCGTCGTCGCAGAACACGACCAGAACGCCGCGCGCGGGGGCGGCGAACGGGCCAAAGCCGAGCTTGAGGACGTCGGGCATCGGATCGATCCTTGTATTGGCGTGGACTCTTGGCGCTCGGCTGGCGGCGCCGTTGCGGGCTAGCAAAGTGGCAAGCCCCCATATGCGCCCGCTTGGCCCCCGCTGCAAAGCCCCAATCGCCCGGTTGCGGGGTTTTCACAAGGCTGGGCCAGGCACGGAACGGTGCGGGCTTGCTTCGCGTCCCGTATCCGGGGGCCAGCCGCAGCGACTGCGGATCGCGTCAGCCACGCGCAATGCGTGTTGCCAGGACGCCATTCGCTTGCCAGGACCGGGCTGCCGGGCCGCCCCTCGGCATGGCCCGAGCGGCGCGCGGCCCTTAACATTTTGTTGTGCATGTTCAACGGCTTTGCCTTTGCACGGCCACTTTGTCGGCCGAAAAAGGTAAACCCTGCGGGGGGTTGGATTATGCTAGGCTGTATCGGGCGTACGGCGTGGGAAGCCGCGCGCCGCGGGCGGCCGTTTGCCGGGCTTGTAGCCGGATTTGGGGACGGCGCTGCGGATGGGGTCGATCAACCGATATATCTTCCGCACGACGTTCAGTGCGTTCCTAGTCGTGCTCGTCAGCCTGACTGCGGTGATTTGGGTCACCCAGGCGCTGCACGACTTCGACCTCGTCACCAGCCAGGGCCAGACCATCCTGGTCTTCATGGGCATCACCGGCCTGATTATTCCGCTCCTGGTCCTGGTGATCGCGCCGATCGCGCTCTTGATCGCGGTGGCGCACGTACTCAACAAGCTGTCGACCGATTCCGAAATCATCGTGATGAACGCCGCCGGCATGTCGCCGTGGGTGCTGTTCCGCGCCTTCATGATAGTGGCGGTTGTGGTATCGCTCATAGTGGCGGCGATCAGCGCCTATTTCGCGCCGAAGGGCCTGCGCATGCTGCGCGACTGGATCACCGAGGTGCGCGCCAATGTGGTGAGCAGCGTGGTGCAGCCGGGACGTTTCACGGCGCTGGAGAACGGCGTTACCATCCACATCCGCCAGCGTCGCGCCAACGGACAGCTCGCCGGGATCTTTCTCGACGACCGCCGCAATGCGAAGGAGCGCCTGACGGTGCTGGCGGAAGACGGCGAGCTGCTCGACGATGACAAGGGCACCTTTCTGGTGCTGCAGAAGGGCATCGTGCAGCGCCACGCCGCCGACCAGCGCGACCCCGCCATGGTGGTGTTCGACCGCTACGCCTTCGACCTCTCGCAGTTCGCCAGCGGCCCGCAGGCGGTGAAATATTCCATCCGCGAGCGCTACCTGTGGCAATTGCTGTGGCCCGACCCGAAGGACCCGTTCTTCATCAAGGAGCCGGGCCAGTTCCGCGCCGAATTGCACGACCGGCTGATGGCGCCGCTCTATCCGCTCGCCTTCGTGATCATCGCCTTCGCCTATCTCGGCGCGCCGCGCACCACGCGGCAGAGCCGCAACATGTCGATGCTGGGCGCCGTCGGCGGCGTCGCGCTCCTGCGCGTGGTCGGCTTCGCCTCAACCGTGTTCGGCGCCATCATTCCGTGGATGCTGTCGCTGCAATACATCGCCATGGCCTTCGCCATCGGCTTCGGGATCTGGGTGATCCGCAACGGCCTCGTACTCGAGCCGCCGGCCTTCATGGCCGGCTGGCTGAACGCGGTCACCGAACGCGTCACGCAACGCTTCGCCGCCATGAGTTGACTTTAGGTATGCCGATCGTCGGTGGGACACTGGTGCGTTATCTCGGCCTGCGCTTCCTGGGCGCGGTGCTGCTGGTGTTCGTCGGCATTTTCGTGCTGGTCGGCGTGCTCGACTATATCGAATTGATGCGTCGCTCCAGCGATCTGCCGAACGTGTCGGCCCTCTTGGTGGCGAAGACTTCGCTGTTCCGCGTGCCTCAGGTGACCGAGCGCGTGATGCCGTTCTGCGTGCTGATCGGCGCCATGTCGAGCTATCTCAACCTGTCGCGCCGGCTCGAACTGGTGATCGCGCGTTCGGCCGGCATGTCGGCCTGGCAGTTCATCTCGCCGGCGCTGGTGGTGGCGTTCCTGCTCGGCATTTTCGCTACCACGGTCTACAACCCGCTGGCGGCGACGCTGGACGAGCAGTCCAAGCGCTACGAGGCCCAGCTGTTCGGCCACAGCCGGTTCAGCGTGCTCTCCAGCGGCGGCCACTACTGGGCGAGCCAGAAAACGCCCGAGGGCACGGCGATCATCAACGCCAAGTCGAGCCGCGACCAAGGCGTCGCGCTGTCCGGGGTGACCGTCTTCACCTTCGACCCGGCCCACCACTTCCAGCGGCGCATCGAGGCGCGCGCGGCCATCCTGGAGCCCGGGGTCTGGCGGCTGCTCGACGCCCACATCTACGCGCTGGGCAAGCTGCCAATCAGCGAGCCGGTCTACCGGCTCAAGACCAGCCTGTCGCCCGAACAGGTTCGCGAAAGCTTTGCGACGCCGGAGACTGTGCCGTTCTGGGATTTGCCAACGTATATCAAGATCGCAGAACATGCAGGCCTTGTCGCCGCAGGCTATAGGTTGCAGTTCCAGAAGCTTTTGGCCCTGCCTTTCCTGCTGACGGCCATGGTATTCCTTGCCGCCGCCGTCAGTCTTCGATTCTTCCGCTTCGGCGGGGTGCAGAAGATGGTTTTAAGTGGCATGGCTGCCGGCTTTCTGCTTTATGTCTTATCGAAAGTAACCGATGATCTGAGCAAGGCCGAGCTGATGCACCCTGTGACAGCGGCGTGGCTGCCTGTGCTCGCCGGCGGTCTGACGGGGTTTATCGCGTTGTTGTACCAGGAGGACGGGTGATGGCGGGGCTCACCAGCGCTCGTCCATCAAAGCGCAGCGCCCGTCGCCGTGGCGTCCGCGTGGCTTTGGCCGTCCTCGCCATGCTGGCGGGCGCGAATCTGGCGCTCGCGCCGGCCGCCGCGCAGCAGCTCACCTTCCCGCAGAAGCCGCCCCCGCTGAACAAATCCAAATACGCCATCGCGCGCGAGAGGTCCGGGCAGAAGCAGATGCTCGTGCAGGCGCGCGAGATCGATTACGACTACGCCAATCATCGCGTCGCCGCCGTCGGCGACGTGCAGATCTATTACGGCGGCTCGACGCTGGAAGCCGACAAGGTCATCTACGATCAGACCACCAAGCGCCTGCATGCGGAAGGCAATATCCGGCTCACCGAACCGGACGGCAAGGTCACCTATGGGCAGATCATGGATCTGTCGGATGACTACCGCGACGGCTTCGTCGATTCGCTCAGACTGGACGCACCCGCGCAGACGCGCATGGCGGCCGCGCGCGCCGAGCGCTCGGCCGGCAATTTCACGGTCTTCCACAACGGCGTCTACACCGCCTGCAAGCCCTGTAAGGACAATCCGCTAAAGCCGCCGGAATGGCAGGTGAAGGCAGTGCGCATCATCCACGACCAGAACGAGAAGATGATCTATTTCGAGGACGCCAGCCTCGAATTCTGGGGTCATCCGATCGCCTACATGCCCTACTTCTCGACCCCCGACCCCACGGTCAAGCGCAAGACCGGCATGCTAATGCCGACCATCTCGTCGAACTCAAAATACGGCGCAGCGCTGGAAGTGCCCTATTACTTCGCGCTGGCGCCGAACTACGACGCGACCGTCGCGCCGATGATCACCGCCAAGCAGGGCCTGCTGATGCAGGGCGAATTCCGCCAGCGCCTGATCAACGGCGCCTATGACATCCGCGGCGCCGGCATTTACCAGCTCGACCCCGGCTATTTCGTGCACAGCGACGGCACGCCGACGCCCGGCAACCGTCGCTGGCGCGGCAGTGTGGAAAGCGACGGCCAGTTCGCGCTCAACAGAAAATGGGTCTGGGGCTGGAACGCGCTTTTGCTGTCGGACAAGACCTTCCTGCAGGACTACAACCCGCGCCTGTCGCGCTACCGCACCACCGACATTTACCAGGGCGGGGCCAGCGAAGGCGTCTCCCAGCTTTACCTCACCGGCAAGGGCAACCGCAGCTATTTCGACGCACGATCTGTCTATTTTCGGGGCTTCTCGGAAGCCGATAAGCAAGGCGAGATTCCGATCATCCATCCAGTGATCGACTACACCTATACGGTCGACCACCCGGTATTCGGCGGCGAGCTCGGCTTCAACACCAATTTCACCAGCCTGTCGCGCGATGATGCCAATTTCGACCCAATCACCCAGAACGCGCTCACCAGCGGCACCTGCTTGCGCACCGCCAACCCCGCGGTCATCAACAAGAACAGTTGCCTGATGCGCGGCTTCCCCGGCACCTACAGCCGCTTCTCCACCGAAGCGCACTGGAAGCGCAGCGTCAGCGACCGCA
>JARRNI010000045.1:0-12733 GCA_037385125.1 Pseudolabrys sp. | reverse complement strand
GATAACGAAGACCGTTGCGGTGTACAGCGCGTCGCTGTTCAGGTGTCCACATGGGGCGCTCCTTCGCGAATCAAGCGCCCACAATGAATCACATCCGATTCATGCGACTCAAGAACTTCTCGGATCGGCTCTAAGATTGTTTCGGGCGCCGGTGGGCGCATCCCGAGGGCACGGTGGGGCCTGGCGTGATTGTATTGTCGCAGCCATTGATTAATGACAATCTGAGCATGCCTGGGGAACGTGAACCATTCGGCGTTGAGCACTTCCTGGCGTAAAGTGGCATCACTGATCCCGGCTGATCGGCACGCAGTTGGACATCCGATCCACCAGCAAGCTCAACCTCGATCTGTCGCAAAATCTTCAGGCTGTCCTCGTCCGAATAACGCTTCCGAGCCATCCCTTGCTCCTCCAATGGCCGCACCATGATGGTCCAATTCTAGGGGGATAAGACACGCATGGGCATTACGCCGACAAACCTGATTAACCATGAATTACGGCAGGATTGACGAGGGCTACTCAAGCTCAAGCAAGCGGCCTAAATTAAAATTGTGGCACAAAGCAACGGCAAAGCAACAGGAGGGCAAGCAATGAACAGGCTGCTTCCTCTTATATTCGCTCTCGGCATCATCGTGGCACCAAACGCCCAAGCGACGCCTATCGCACCCCTTAGCCCACAGCAGGCGAACCATACGATTCAAGTTGGCTATGGCTACACATGTGGCTTCAGCATCCTTGGTGGCCCTATTGCCCCCTGTGCCCCTGTCTACGTGTACGGTGGCTACTATCCGCACTACCGCCCCTGCGGATACTGTGGGTATTACCAAGGTCATTACGTAGGTCGCCGCACTGCCCATTACCCGTACGTCCGGCACCTCCCCGGCGATGTTGTTTACGTCGACAAAGGGGTCTGCGGTTTTGGCTCGTTTCTGTCTTGCAGTCACGGGACCTGCTGGCGGTATTGTTATTAGCTGCGGTTGACGACTAGTTCACCACAATATCGCCACACACAGCGGCTGGTGATAATGGGACACCGGTTAGGTTAGCCCCATGCTGTCGCGTTACATTCTCATTTTCCTGTTGACGGTGAGCATTATGGCCCCACTTGTCTGGGCCGCATCCAAGTCGCCTTTTTTACCCCAACAGCCGTTTAGTGAAAACAGCACGTCAGCCCGCATAGTTTCGAATGATAGACCGAAGATGCAATTCGCTTCGCCTTCGATCGGGCCCGCATCGCTAAACGAAAAAGAGACCATCGAGGTCCCTCGCATTTCAAAGGTGGAATCAGACCCCCACGATACGGTTCCTGATGACACGACAGGGTCACTCAGTATGCACCCGCAGGGAAGTAAGCGTCTCCCGTCCGCAGACGGGAGACCAAGCGAGTTCGGGCGGAAGGTCGGCATACCGACAACAACGAGGCAAATGCTGCCCGTGGACGTTCCTGCCGGTAGACGGGCAACGGTCAAAGCACTCGCAGGCGACCATGCGTCCCTCGTTCACACACACAAGCCTAAGCACCTTGAACCGGACGGACCACCGCTCGTACGCAATGTTTACACAGGTCCACACGTCATTCTTATTTGTCCGGCATTGACGAAAGCACAAAAGCGCCAGGCGGGGTGTTTGTAGATTATCCTGACCCTCGGCAACATGCGCACCAATGGCGTCCGCTCGTGGGCCATTTGCCACTCAAAAAGATCAGGATCGCCGGCTGACTTCTTTTTCTTGAGCCACGCTTTGGATGCGTAATTTATCCAATTCCAAGCAGCCTTTTCAGACCCAAATTCGTAAGCTTGGGTGTGTCTATTGTTTTTGTTGATGTGTAGGACTGACTAAGTCTGACCGTCCTCTGATGGCCTAACTTCGAATGCGGGCTTTTTAATCTGCGGCTTTTGCCTCATGCTTGGCCTCCCGCGTTCAGTCCTTTTAGTCAATTCGGGATGCGAGCCCAAAGCAACGGTGGTTCCGTGCTATCCTTTGCCGGATTATCGGGTGAGTGGTACGACAAGCCGCCGCGAGCGCGGGCGCTTGCGGCGGAATTCGCTGTGGTGAAAGGTGACGTGGCCGGTCAGCGCAGAACGCTTGCCGAACAAATTCCCCCAGTTTGGTTGGGGGGAAACGCGGTTTGTTCACGTCTGAGGATTGGGGGACAAGGGGTGCTTTAGTAGAGATAACCCGATTTACCGGGGGTTTTGTGGTGCTGCCGGTGTGGATTGAACACACGACCTCTCCCTTACCAAGGGAGTGCTCTACCACTGAGCTACGGCAGCTTGAGAGGCGCCCCGACGCGGTATATATGGGGCGGCGCGAGCGCGGCGGAAACTGCCATACGGGCCCCCACGGCGCAAGCCAAAGCGGCGGCAAGACAAAACGCCTTGCGCAAGACGCGCCGCCGCCCGATAGAGAGGTCATGACGCGCGGCAGCGACGAAAAATCCGGCAAATCCGGCGGCGGCGGGGACGCCCGCCAGCAGCGCCTGGCCGCCGCCCTGCGCGCGAACCTGCGCCGTCGCAAGGCGCAGGCGCGCGGGCGCTCCTCGCCGCCCCCTGGATCGAGCGAGAATCTGCCCCCGGTAGGCGATAATGAAGGAAAAACAGGCCGCGCCGGCGGCGGTAACGAGGAAAACTCCCGCTAACACTGGCAAATTTTAGGCTTTGCCCGCGGGTCCCGGCGGGCGATAACAGCAGGCCAGGTTCCGACAGCAAGGATGCCCAGCGGGGCAGGGGCTGAATGGATCGTATTCGTATCGTCGGCGGACAGCGGCTTTCCGGCGCCATCCCGATCTCGGGCGCCAAGAACGCCACCCTCCCGCTCATGATCGCCAGCATGCTGAGCGAGGACACGCTGATCCTCGAGAACGTGCCGCATCTCGCCGACGTCGGCCTGCTTCAGCGCATCCTCGGCAACCACGGCGTCGACATCATGATCGCCGGCAAGCGCGCCGGCGAGAACGGCGACAACGGCCGCACCGTCCACATCTCGGCGCAGAACATCGTCGACACCACCGCGCCCTATGAGCTGGTCTCCAAGATGCGCGCCAGCTTCTGGGTGATCGCGCCGCTGGTCGCCCGCATGGGCGAGGCCAAGGTGTCCATGCCGGGCGGCTGCGCCATCGGCACGCGTCCGGTCGATCTGCTCATCATGGCGCTGGAGGCGCTCGGCGCTTCGATCGAGATCGAGGGCGGCTATGTCATCGCCCGCGCGAAGAATGGCCTGCGCGGCGGCGAGATCGTGTTCCCCAAGGTGACCGTCGGCGGCACCCACACCGCGCTGATGGCGGCGTCGCTCGCCCGTGGCACCACGGTGATCGAAAACGCCGCGCGCGAGCCGGAGATCGGCGACGTCGCCGACTGCCTCAACAAGATGGGCGCGAAAATTTCCGGCGCCGGCACCGCGCGCGTCGTGGTGGAGGGCGTCGACCGGCTCAACGGCGCGCGCCACGCGGTGCTGCCCGACCGCATCGAGACCGGCACCTATGCTTTTGCCGTTGCGATGACGGGCGGCGACGTGCTGTTGCAGAACGGCCGCCCGGAACTCTTACAGGCCGCCCTCGACGTCTTGGAAAAGACTGGCACCACCGTGACGCCGACCAACGAGGGTATCCGCATTGCCCGCAACGGCGCCGGCCTGGTGCCGGTCGACGTCACCACCGAGCCGTTCCCCGGCTTCCCCACCGATCTGCAGGCGCAGCTCATGGCGCTGATGACGCGCGCCAAGGGCACCTCGCACATCACCGAGACCATCTTCGAGAACCGCTTCATGCACGTGCAGGAGCTGGTGCGGCTCGGCGCGTCCATCCAGCTTGACGGCCAGACCGCCACCATCGAGGGCGTCGAGCGCCTGAAGGGTGCGCCGGTGATGGCCACCGATCTGCGCGCCTCGGTGTCGCTGGTGATCGCCGGCCTCGCCGCCGAGGGCGAGACCATCGTCAACCGCGTCTACCATCTCGACCGCGGCTTCGAGCGGGTCGAGGAAAAGCTCGCCCGCTGCGGCGCTGCCATTGAGCGGCTGAGCGAGTAGGTTACATTCCGCTGTCGTCCCCCGTGCAGGCGGGGACCCGGTAAACACGGCGATGCAGGGGCTACAGGATTGGCCGCTTTCGCGGGCAACGACAGCGGAGTAGGACGGCGCTCCGCGTACACCCACAAAAAGCCAATTTGCGGAACCAGATTTTGGGCTGCTGAAGTCCGGACCGTTTCTCGATGCTCGACCGTCGCCAATTGCTTTCCTCCCTGGCCGCCGCAGCTGCTGCCACGCTTCTGCCGCGCCTAGCGCAGGCCGAGCCCGCGCCGTTTCTGACGCGTCCCATCCCTTCCTCCGGCGAGCCGCTCCCGGGCGTGGGCCTGGGCAGCTGGCGTACCTTCAATGTCGGCGACGATCCCGAGGCGCGCTATTCCTGCGCCGAGGTGATGCGCGCCTTCTTCGCCGGCGGCGGCCGCATGATCGATTCCTCGCCCATGTACGGCTCGTCGCAGGACACCATCGGTTACGGCCTCAGGAAACTGAACGCCTATGCCGAGGTGTTTTCCGCCGACAAGGTATGGACGACCTCCGGTGGCGCTGCCCAGATCGCGGCCACGCGCCGCAAATGGGGCGTCAAGCGCTTCGATCTGATGCAGGTGCACAACCTCCTGTCCTGGCAGGAGCACCTGCCGATGCTCCTTGAGATGAAGGCAAAGGGCCGCATCCGCTATGTCGGCATCACCACCTCGCACGGCCGCCGGCACGACGAGTTCGTGCAGGTCATGCGCGATCATCCGCTCGACTTCATCCAGGTCACGTACAACGCGGCCGATCGCGAGGTCGAACGGCGCATCCTGCCCTTGGCGCGCGAGCGCGGTATCGCCGTGATCGTCAACCGGCCGTTCCGCGGCGGACCGCTGGTGCGCCGCGCCAAGCGCGAGAAACTGCCGGCCTGGGCCGCCGAGATCGACTGCACGAACTGGGCGCAGATCCTGCTCAAGTTCATCGCGTCGCATCCGGCCGTCACCTGTCCGATTCCGGCCACCACCCGCGTCGATCACGCGCGCGAAAACATCGGCGCGAGCTACGGCCGGCTGCCGGACGAGAGCCTGCGCAGGCGCATCGCGGCCGCGGTCGAGCGTTTCTGATGTCGGTATGGCTGAGCTACCGGCTTTCTGATTTTCTGCTGTTCACGCCGCACACTTATTACCGGCTGTTCGCGCTCTATAATCGCGCGGTCTGGCCGCTGCATCTCGTTGCGTTCGTGCTCGGCCTCGCGCTACTCCTGCTCTTGCTGCGCGGCGGCGTCTGGCGCGGACGCGCCATTGCCGCGATCCTCGCCGCCTGCTGGCTGTGGGTGGCCTGGGGCTATCTCTATCAGCGCTACGACACCATCAACTGGGCGGCGCGCTATGCCGCCGTCGCCTTTGCCGTACAGGCGGGCTTTCTGATCGTCTCGGGCCTTATCTTGAACCGCTTTACGCCGGGCGCGGATACCGTTCACCGGATCGGCGCCGGCCTCGTCGCCTTCGCCTTGCTGGTGCAGCCGCTGTTCGCGCCATTGTTCGGCCGTAGCTTCTTGCAGATGGAGTTCTTTGGTCTTGCGCCCGATCCCACCGTCGCCGCCACCATCGGGGCGCTCGTCGCCATTCGCCTCGGGCATTGGCCGCTGCTGATCATTCCGCTTTTTTGGTGCGCGCTCACCGGCGCGACCTTGTGGGCGATGGCCGCGTCGGATGCGACGTTGATGCCGGCGATCGGCATGCTGGCCATCGGCCTGACTGTGTGGAAAGCGTGGGCTCGGACCCCGGCTTTCGCCGGCCATGACGGCCCCCTATGATCCCGCCTGCAAGGATCGGGGAGGGCAGCGTGGCAGCGATCAAGGTTATGGCGACCGGCGCCGTGGAGTCCATGGTGCGGGCGCTTGGCGCCGACTACGAAAAGCTGAGCGGCGATACGCTCGACTTACACTTCGGCACCGCGGGCGCCATCCGCGCCCGCTTCGACGGGGGCGAGGTGCCCGACCTGCTCGTGTCGCCGGCGGCGATGATCGAGGCGCTGGCGAAAACCGGGGCCGTCGTTCCCGATAGCATCGTCGACCTCGGGCGCACGGTCACCGGCGTCGCCATCAGAGAGGGCGCGCCCGCCCCCGACATCTCCACGCCTGACGCCTTCAAGCAGGCGCTGCTCGCCGCCTACGGCGTCTCCTATAGCGCCCCGGCCGCCGGCGGCTCCTCCGGCAAATATTTCGCCAGCCTGCTCGACAAGCTCGGCATCGCCGACGAAATCAACAAGAAGGCCGTGTTCGGCAAACGCGGCTATGAGGTGGCGCAGGCGGTGGTCGACGGCCGCGCCGAGCTCGGCACCACCTTCATCAGCGAGCTGATGACCGTGCCCGGCGTCACCATCCTCGGGCCGCTGCCGGGCGAGCTCTATTTCGCCAATACCTATACCGCCGCCATTCCCGCCGGCGGCAGCCGGCCGGAGGCGGGCCGAGCGCTGCTGGCCGCCCTTACCAGTCCGGCCACCCGGGCGCGCTGGACCGCGGCCGGCCTGGAGCCGGCCTTCCCATGAGCGGCTGACGGACCATCTTGCGCCCTCGCAGCGCCCTGCCTAACTACTTCGCACCAGCGGAGCGAAGCCCATGTCCGACGACTTGCTCAAATTCATTGTCCTCGACGAGGAAGACCTGGAGGTCGTCTCCGCCCACGTGCAGGACGCCATCGTCAAGACCGGCGAAGTCCTGTGGCGGCCGCAGGAAAAGCGGGTGGTGGTCGCGCTCAGCCGCTTCGACTGGGAAGGTGCCCAGAACGGCGATCCCGAATACCACCGCCGCCGCGCCGCCCTGCGCTTCGAGCGGGTGCTCGCTTGCAAATGCCGCGACATCGACCCGGCCGGCAAGGACGTCGTGCTCAATCTGCTGGCGGTCGAGTTCGCCGAGACCGATGCCCCCTCCGGCGTGGTTACCCTCGTCTTCTCCGGCGGCAAGGCCCTGCGGCTGGAGGTGGAATGCCTGGAGGCGGAACTCGCTGACCTCGGCCCCTCCTGGAGCGCCGCCGGCTGCCCGGCCCACTCAGTGATCGAGGGCGAGGCCGCCGCCGATTCCGAGGCCTCCGAGGCGCCCTGACCTCCGGGCACCTCCTTCAAAAATCCCGCTTCGCAGCGCCATCCGCGCGGGCACCATCACCGTCGCCATGGGTTGACGCCAGAGGGCGCATCACCAATTGACCTGTCACCGGGCGCGCCCGGACGGGGCCAGACGATGCCGCTACGTTTAGACAGCCGAAGCGCCGATTTCGTGAAGGCGTTCCGCACCTTCCTCGGCGTCAAGCGCGAGGCCGCGCAGGACGTGGAGCAGAGCGTGCGCGGCATCATCGCCGACGTGGTCGCGCGCGGCGATGCGGCGCTGATCGAGCTCACCGCCAAATTCGACCGCATCGATCTCGCCAAGGTGGGCCTGCGGGCCAGCGACGCCGAACTTGAGGCGGCGGAAAAGGCCTGCGACGCCAAGGCGCTCGATGCGCTCACGCTGGCGCGCGACCGCATCGAGGCCTATCACCGTCGCCAGAAGCCGGCCGACTCGCGCTTCACCGATGCGCTCGGCGTCGAGATGGGCGCCCGCTGGACCGCCATCGAAGCGGTGGGCTTGTACGTTCCGGGCGGCACCGCGGCCTATCCGTCCTCGGTCTTGATGAATGCCGTGCCGGCCAAGGTCGCCGGCTGCACCCGCCTGGTCATGGTGGTGCCGGCGCCGGACGGCAGGCTTTCGCCGCTCGTGCTGGCGGCGGCCAAGCTTGCCCGCGTTGACGAGGTTTACCGCGTCGGCGGTGCGCAGGCGGTGGCCGCGCTCGCCTACGGCACCGAGACGATTGAGCCCGTGGCCAAGATCGTCGGCCCGGGCAATGCCTATGTCGCCGCCGCCAAGCGGCTGGTGTTCGGCAAGGTCGGCATCGACATGATTGCCGGTCCCTCCGAGGTGCTCATCCTTGCCGACAAGACCGGCAATGCCGACTGGATCGCCGCCGACCTGCTGGCGCAGGCCGAGCACGACGAAAGCGCGCAGTCGATCCTGATCACCGACGATCATGCGCTCGCCGATAATGTCGCCGCCGCAGTGGAATCCCAGTTGAAGACGCTTGCGCGCGCCAAGGTCGCCGGCGCTTCGTGGAAAGACTTCGGCGCCATCATTCTTGTCGACAATCTCGACGACGCCGTTCCGCTGGTCGACCAGCTCGCGCCCGAGCATCTCGAGATCGTCGCTACCGGAGCAGACGCATTCGCTTCGCGCATCCGCAATGCCGGCGCCATCTTCATCGGCGCCCATACGCCGGAAGCCATCGGCGATTACGTCGCCGGCTCCAACCACGTGCTGCCGACCGCGCGCTCGGCGCGCTTTTCCTCCGGGCTCGGCGTGCTGGACTTCATGAAGCGCACCTCGCTCCTGAAATGCGGGCCGGAGCAGTTGCGTGCGCTCGGTCCCGCGGCCATCGCGCTCGGCGAGGCGGAGGGACTGACCGCCCATGCGCGCTCGGTCGCCATCCGGCTCAACCAGTGATGAGTGCGAAGAAGTCAGCCAAGACGCCGCCCACCGCCCGGCAGCGGCTGGTCGCGGTCACGCTCGACGAGGAAACCATCGGCCGCTCCAATCCGGACGTGGAGCACGAGCGCCAGGTCGCCATCTACGATCTGCTCGAACAGAATTCCTTCGCGCCGATCGGCCACGAGAAGCAGGGCCCCTTCGCCCTGCACCTGAGCATCACCGGCAACCGGCTGGTGTTCGACATTCGCACCGAAGACGGCAAGCCGGTGGTGGCGCATCTTTTGTCGCTCACCCCTTTGCGCCGGATCGTGAAGGACTATTTCACGGTCTGCGACAGCTACTATCAGGCGATCCGCACCGCCACGCCCGATAAGATCGAGGCGCTCGACATGGGACGGCGCTCCATCCACAACGAGGGTTCGCGCATTCTGATGGAGCGGCTCAAGGACAAGGTGAAGCTCGACGTCGACACGTCCCGCCGCCTGTTCACTTTGATCTGCGTGCTGCATTGGAAGGGGTGAAGCGCATGACCCCGAAAAGTGTGCAGCGGTTTTCGGACAAGGTCATGCGCCAACCGGAGACTTGATGGCCGCGTCCGAGCGCCGCGCGCATCCCCAGGCGGTGCTGTTCGCCTGCGGCTTGAACGCGGTGCGCTCACCCATGGCCGCCGGCATTTTCCAGCAGCTGTTTGGCAAGAAAATCTATGTCGCCTCCGCCGGCGTGCAGAAGGGCGAGCCCGATCCCTTCGCGATCGCCGCCATGGAGGAAATCGGCATCGACATTTCCCGCCACAAGCCGGTCACCTTCGAGGATATGGAGGAGCTGGAGGGGCTCAATTTCGATCTGATCGTCACGCTGTCGCCGCCGGCGCACCACAAGGCGCTGGAATTGACCCGCACGCTCGCCGCCGATGTCGAATACTGGCCGACCGCCGATCCGACCGCGGCCGAGGGTAACCGCGAGCAGCGCCTGGAGGCCTACCGCGCCGTGCGTGACCAGCTGCTCGAGCACATCCGCGAACGCTTCGGCAAACCGGGCGGGAGCGGTAACGAATGACAGAAGGGATAGGACGTTTCGGTTGTGAATTTCCCCTCGTTCCGCTAGCTTCCGCGCCACTTTCAACGCCCGTGCAGCATCTGCTAAGCCCATGATCGGTCGGCCTAAATTCGTGCTCGCTTCCGGCTCGCCGCGACGGCTCGCCCTGATCAATCAGGCCGGCATCGAGCCGGACGCGCTCAAGCCCACGGATCTCGATGAGACCCCGCATCGCGGCGAGATCCCGCGCGCGCTGGCCAAGCGGCTGGCCCATGAAAAGGCCGCCGCCGCGCTGGAAAACGTCAAGCTCGATGACGAATTGCGCGGTGCCTACATCCTGGGCGCCGACACCGTGGTGGCGGTCGGCCGTCGCATCCTGCCCAAGGCCGAGCTGCTCGACGAGGCCGCACAATGCCTGCGCCTCTTGTCGGGCCGCAATCACCGCGTCTACACCGGCATCTGCCTGGTCACCCCGCGCGAGGCCTTCCGCCAGCGCCTGGTCGAGACGCGGGTGCGCTTCAAGCGTCTCTCGGAAGAGGACATTGAAGCCTATCTCGCCTCCGGCGAATGGCGCGGCAAGGCCGGCGGATACGCCGCGCAGGGCATCGCCGGCACCTTCATCGTGAAGATCGTCGGCTCCTACACCAACATCGTCGGCCTGCCGCTTTACGAAACCATGAGCCTGCTCGGCGGCGAGGGCTATCCGATCCGCTTCGGCTGGCTCAATGCGACGTGATAGAATTCCGTCATTCCGGGGCGCGGCCGGAGGCCGCGAGCCCGGAATCCAGGGGCCAAGATCGAAAGCTTCCCTATATCGCCCTGGATTCCGGGTTCGCTCGTTTCACTCGCGCCCCGGAATGACCGGGCAAAGTAGCTCAGCATGAACATCGCGCTCTGGCTCGAACGTTCCGCGCTCAGCCATCCGTCGCTGCCGGCGGCGGCATCGGGCACGCGCGTGGTCGCCACCTACGGGCAACTGGCGGAACGCGGCGCGCGCCTCGCCGGTTCGCTGCGCGACAAGCTGGGCCTCGCGCCCGGCGACCGCGTCGCCATCGCCGCCAAGAACGCGCCGTCCTATCTCGAACTGCTCTACGGCATCTGGCATGCCGGCCTCGCCGCCGTGCCGGCCAATGCCAGGCTGCACGGGTCCGAGCTCGGCTATATCCTGGAGCACTCCGGGGCGCGCGTGTGCTTCGCCTCGCCCGGCATCGACATTGACATCGCCGCGCATGCGCCGCAAAGCCTCGAGCATCTGATCGCCGTCGGCGGCGCCGATTACGAAGCACTGTTCGCCGCCGATGCCATCGACGTCGTGCCCCGCGACGGCGACGGTCTCGCCTGGCTGTTCTACACCTCCGGCACCACCGGCCGGCCGAAAGGCGCCATGCTTACCCACCGCAATCTGGTCGAGGCGAGTCTGGCCTACGGCGCCGAGGTCGATCCCGTCACGCCCGGCGATACCATCCTGCATGCCGCGCCCATGAGCCATGGCTCCGGCCTCTACATCATGCAGCATGTCGCACGCCTCGGGCTTCAGGTGGTGCCGGAAAGCGGCGCCTTCGAGCCGGACGAGATCGTCAAGCTGTTCAATCACTGGCCGCGCATGTCGATGTTCGCCGCGCCCACCATGATCAAGCGCCTGGTCGCCTGCCGCGCCGACTGCAACGCCCGCAACATCCGCACCCTGATCTGGGGCGGCGCGCCCATGTATGTGGAGGACGCGCTCGCAGCGCTCGACCGCTTCGGGCCGTGTCTGGCGCAAATCTACGGCCAGGGCGAGGCGCCCATGACCATCACCACCTTGTCGAAGGAGGACATCGCCGACCGCCGGCATTCGCGCTGGCGCGAGCGCCTGGCCTCGGCCGGCAAACCCTATACGAACGTGGAAGTCATGATCGTCGGCGGCGACGATGTGGCGGTGGCGCCGGGCGAGGCCGGCGAGATCCTGGTGCGCGGCGACGTCGTCATGGCCGGCTACTGGCGCAATGAGGAGGCGAGCGCCGTTTCGCTGCGCGGCGGCTGGCTGCATACCGGCGACGTCGGCGTGTTCGACGCCGAGGGCTATCTCCACCTCAAGGACCGGTCCAAGGACCTGATCATTTCGGGCGGCTCCAACGTCTATCCTCGCGAGGTCGAGGAGGTGCTGCTCACCCACGATGCGGTGCGCGAGGTCTCCGTTATTGGGCGCCCCGACCGCGAATGGGGCGAAATGGTGGTGGCCTATGTGGTGGGCGAGGCGGATGCCACGGCGCTGGATGCGCTCTGCCTGCAGCACATTGCCCGCTTCAAACGGCCGAAGGATTATGTTTTTGTCGACGCGCTGCCGAAGAACAATTACGGCAAGATCCTGAAAACGGAACTGCGCAACCTCGACGCGGGCCGCAAGTAACCGGAGGAGCGCTTAATGGCTGACATCGTATTGGGCATCGGAACCTCGCACATCGACGCCTCCGGCCGCAAGCTCATCGACAAGAACGGCAAGACTTGCACCTACGGCGACCTGCTGGCCGAGGCCGATCCTTCCATCAAGCAGCAGATCGAGCCCAAGGTGCTGGAGGAACGCTCGGCGCGCTGCACCGACAACATCGTCCGGCTGTCGCAGGACCTCGCCGACGCTCACCTCGACGCGCTGATCATCGTCGGCGACGATCAGCACGAGCAGTTCTTCGAAGACAACATGCCGGCCATGTTGATCTATTGGGGCAACACCATCGAGAACAATCCGCTGCGCATGGCCGAGGACGCGCCGCGGTTCTGGCGCAAGGCGCGCTCGCAGTTCCACGAGACGGAAAAGCCGCGCCAGTATCCGGTCGCCTCCGACCTCGCATTGCATCTGATCGAGAGCCTGATCGACCAGGAGTTCGACATCAGCCATTCCAACAAGCTGTCGAAGGAGCACGGCGAGGGCCACGCCTTTGGCTTTGTGCACCGGCGCATGATGAACGGCAAGATCATTCCCATCGTGCCGCTCGCGCTCAACACTTACTTTCCGCCCAACCAGCCGCGGCCGCACCGCTGCTACGAGCTCGGCCAGGCGCTGCGAAAGGCGGTGCAGAGCGCCAAGGGCGTGGAGCGCGTCGGTATTCTCGCCTCCGGCGGCTTGAGCCATTTCACCGTCGACGAGGAGCTCGATCACCGCGTGCTCGACGCGCTGAAGAACAATGACGGCGGGTCGCTATGCTCCATTCCCGTCAA
>JARRNI010000044.1:0-12215 GCA_037385125.1 Pseudolabrys sp. | reverse complement strand
GGTCGCCGCTAGCGAGGTGGTGTTCGTGCTCGGCCGCAACGGCGTCGGCAAATCGACCCTGATGAAGCTGGTCATGGGCTTTCTTTCGCCGGCAGCCGGCCACCTGCACTTTCGCGGCAGTGACATCGCGGGCCTGCTGCCCTATCAGCGCGCCGCCGCCGGCATCGCCTATGCGCCGCAGGAACGCGTGGTGTTCGACGATTTGACCGTGGCGGAAAACCTCACGCTGATGCGACCCACGCGCGCGCTCACACCGTTCGAGCCCTATTTCGCCGCCTTCCCGCGGCTCAAGGAACGCCTCGGTCAGCACGCCGGCACGCTGTCGGGCGGCGAGACGAAGCTTTTGTCGCTGACGCGGGCGCTCGCGGAAAACCACGCGCTCGTCCTGCTCGATGAGCCGACCGAAGGCGTCCAGTTCGAGCACGTGATGACGATGGCGCGGCTGATCGCCGAGCAGAAGCAACGCGGCGTCGGCTTCCTCATCGTTGAGCAGAACCTGACCCTGGTCGAGGCCATCGCCGACCGCCTCATGGTGCTCGACCACGGCGACGTCGTTCTGCAGGACGCGGCCGCCGCCGTCAGCCGCGACCAGATCATTTCTCATTTGACCGTCTAACCGATGAAGGGATGTCGATATGCAACCGCACTTTGACCCGAAGACCATCGAGGATTTCCGCGCCGAGATCGCCGCCAAGGGAAGCGCGGCCTTCGCCCGCGACCTGTTCGCCCGCGCCAAGGCGCTCGCTGGCTTCAATGCCTTCATCAATCTCGACGAGGCCGCCTTCACCGCCGCCTATACCGGTGAGCCGAAGTCCGGGCCACTCTCGGCGATTCCGTTCGCGGTCAAGGACAATATCGACGCGCTCCCGTTCCCCACCACGGGCGGTTGCCCCGCGATGCCGAGCTATCGTCCGAAGACGGACGCGCCGCCGGTGGCTCGGCTGAAGGCGGCAGGGGCCTGCGTCATCGGCAAGACCAATCTGCACGAGCTCGCTTTCGGCATCACCAGCAACAACGCTCATTTCGGTGCGGTCGCCAACCCGTTTGACCCCAAGCGCATTCCCGGCGGCTCGTCCGGCGGCAGCGGCGCCGCCGTCGCGCTCGGCATCGTGCCCTTCGCGCTCGGCTCCGATACCGGCGGCTCGGTCCGCGTGCCGGCCGCGTTCTGCGGCGTGGTCGGCTTCCGCCCCACCACCGGCCGCTATCCCGCCGGCGGCGTCCTCACTTTATCGCCGACCCGCGACACCATCGGCGTGATCGCCGGCACGGTGGCCGATACGGCGCTGGTCGACGCCGTCATCGCCGGCCAGGATGATCTGCCGAAACTGCCGCAACGGCCGCTGCGCATCGGCGTGCTCGCCAATGCCAAGCTGGGCTTCGCCAAGGCGGTCGACGACGCCGTCGCCACAGCCCTCGACCGGCTGAAGGCGCAAGGCATCGAGCTGGTGCCGATCGACAGCGCGCCCTTCGACGACGTCGAGGCCATGGGCATGCCCATTGCCGTTTGCGAGACGCTCGAATTCTGGCAGAAATTCGTGCCCGAAAATCTCGGCACGACATTCAAGGAATTCGCCGCCGGCGTCGGCAGCCCCGATGTGCGCGGCCTGTTCGAAGGCCTGGAGGACATGGCCAACAGCATGCGCCCACCCTACGAGGCGGCGCTCGCCGGCGGCCGCGCGGAGCTGCAGCGCAGCTACGCGGCCCTGTTCTCCGATCACGGCGTGGACGCCATCGCCACCGCGACAGCGCCGGTGCAGCCGCCGGCCATCGGCGACGACGCGGAATTCGTCAGCGACGGCAAGACCTATCCGACCTTCATGACCGTCATCCGCAACACCAGCCTCGCATCGATCGCGGGCTCGCCGTCACTGTCGCTGCCGGCGGGGCGCGACAAGGACGGCCTGCCGGTGGGCATCCAGATCGAATGCCCGAGCGGGGACGACCGGCGGCTGCTGGCTATCGGGAGGGAGCTGGAGCCGGTTGTGGCGGGCTAGCGTGCATCCCGCTCACCGGCGCCGTCTGCGAGCCATCCGAAATGATGGCTCGCACGTTACAGGCGGACTTCCATCAGGCGTCTTGCTGCCAGTGGACGAGGTCGCGGTCAGTCACAAACCCGAACGCGACGCCAGCGCCATCCGAAGCCGCGAATCCAAACCCGTTCCCGGACCCGATGGCAGACAGGCTCGTCCTCGTAGTAAACGCGCCGCGGGGGCGGCTCGACATAAACCGGCTCGGCATAGGCAGGCCGGCTGTTGGCAACGGCACTGCCAATGATCGCCCCGGCGGCGAGACCACCGATCACCCCAGCTGCGACGCCGCAGCCGCGGCAATGCGCCTGCGCGGCTTGCGGGGCAGCGGTCGCCAGAAGGCCTGCGGCGGCCAACGCAAAAAATGCCTGTCTCATGGTTTTCTCCCTATGTGCGAATTTCGAACACAAGATAGCCCCGGGGCCGCTTCGGGGATGTGTTCGCCATCACATCAAGGCGCATTGCCGGCACCTCGGCGTGGCGCCGCAAGGCTGCAAGACGGCTTGCTCCCGTCGCCCTCAAAACTGATAATGGATTTCAGCAGGCTGCAGATCGGACCGAACATTGACGAATCGTCTCGTAATCATCGCCGGCGGCGGCATCGGCGGGCTGACGACCGCGCTTACGCTCAACCAGATCGGCGTGCCCTGCGTCGTCTACGAAGCGGTGCGGGAAATACGCCCGCTCGGCGTCGGCATCAATCTGCAACCCAATGCCGTGCGTGAGCTCTACGATCTCGGTTTCACGCAAGCCGATCTCGATCGAGTCGGCCTGCCCGCCAAGGAATGGGCGCTGGTCGGGCTGAACGGCAATGACATCTATTCCGAGCCGCGCGGGCTGCTCGCCGGCTACAACTGGCCGCAATACGCGGTGCATCGCGGCCGGTTCCACATGCTGCTGCATGACAAGCTGGTGGAGCGGATCGGGCCGGAGGCGGTCAGGCTGGCGAGCCGCGTGACCGGCTATCGCAAGAATTCCGACGGCAGCATCACGGCGCTCGTCGAGCATGCCGACGGCGCGCGCTCCGAGGCGACCGGCGCGCTGCTGATCGGCGCCGACGGCATCCATTCGGCGGTCAGGGCGCAGATGCACCCCACGCAGCCGCCGATCCACTGGGGCGGCGCGGTCATGTGGCGCGGCACGACTCAGGCGCAGCCGATCCGCACCGGCGCGTCCTTCATCGGCCTTGGCACCCATCGCCAGCGGGTGGTGTTCTATCCAATCTCACATCCCGATCCGCAGACCGGCCTGTCGATGATCAACTGGATCGCCGAGGTCACCATGGACAACACCGAAGGCTGGAAACAGCGCGGCTGGTTCCGGCAGGTGAGCATCGACGACTTCATCCATTACTTCGACGGCTGGGTCTGGGACTGGCTCGATGTGCCGGCCATGATCCGGCAGGCGGACAGCGCTTACGAAAACCCGATGATCGACCGCGATCCGGTGCCGACCTGGCAGGACGGCCCGGTGGCGCTGATGGGCGATGCCGCCCATCCCATGTATCCGACCGGATCGAACGGCGGCAGCCAGGCCATCGTCGATGCCCGCGTGCTGGGGGCGGCGATGGTCGAGCACGGCGTCACGCCGGACGCGCTCGCCGCCTTCGACGACAAGCTGTGCGGGCCGATCTCGCAGGTGGTGCTGCGCAATCGCGGCGCCGGTCCGTTCGGGCTGCTCAACATGGTCGACGAGCGTTGCGGCGGAACCTTCGACAACATCGACGACGTCATTCCGCCCACGGAACGCACGGAGTTCATGGCCGGCTACAAGGCGGCCGCGGGTTTCGCGATCGAGAGCCTCAACAAGGCGCCGACGACGATTCCCGCCGGCCCGCGCGTGCGGGCCGCCGAAGACTTCGCAACCGGCGCAGCCGAGGTCCCGTGAGCACGACCGACGACTCGTCGAACAAGTTCGCCATCGGCAATACCGTGCTCGGCCGGCTCGAAATGGTGCTGAGCCTGTTCGTGGCGCTGGTGCTGTTCGCGCTGATGGTGCTGCGCTGCGTCGACGTGGTCGGGCGCTACCTGTTCAATGCGCCGGTTCCGGGCACCGCCGAACTGACCGGGCTGGGGCTGGCGGTGCTGATTTTTGCCGCGCTGCCGATCATCACCGCGCACAATGAGCACGTCAGCGTCGGCCTTCTGGAACTGGTCGCCGGCCGGTTCAGCCGGGCAATCGAGCGCGTCACGCTGCTCGCCACGTCGCTCGCCGCGCTGTCGCTGATGGCGTGGCGGCTTTGGGACAAGGCGCAATCGCTCGCCTCTTACGGCGACTTCACCTCCTACCTCAACGTGCCGGTGGCCCCCTTCGCCTACTTCATGAGCGTGATGACCGCGCTCGCCGTTGCCGTCGTTGTCCTCCAGATCGCCGCCGTCTTCCGCAGCCCTCCAGACAATCCATAGGCCCTCCGCTGCTGGCAACGCTCATCGGTTTCGCCGTCGTCTTCGCGCTCCTGTTTCTGGGGGCGCCGATCGCGTTCGGCATGGCGCTGGTCGGCTTCGCCGGCTTTGCCTGGTTCACCAACTGGCACGCCGCCTTGGCCATGCTCGGCCAGATCAGCTACCAGACCACGATCTCCGACGAGCTCTCGGTGCTGCCGCTGTTCATTTTGATGGGCAGCTTCATCAACCACGCAGGCCTGGGCCAGGAGCTCTACGACTGCGCCAATGCCTTTCTCGGCCATCGCCGCGGCGGCCTAGCCATGGCCACGGTCGCGGCCTGCGGCGGCTTTGCCGCGGTGTCCGGCTCCAGCATGGCGACCGCGGCGACCATGTCGAAGGTGGCGATGCCGGCCATGCGCCGCTACGGCTACGGCGACAGCCTGGCCGCCGGCTCGATCGCCGCCGGCGGCACGTTGGGCATCCTCATTCCGCCGAGCGTGATCATGGTGCTCTATGGCATCATGACCTCCACCGACATCGGCAAGCTGTTCATCGCCGGCATCGTGCCCGGCATCATCGGCGCGGCGCTCTATATACTCGCCATCTCCACGGTGACCTGGCTCGACCCCGCGCTCGGGCCGCCGGGCGAGCGCTCGAGCTGGACCCAGCGCCTCACCGCGCTGTCGAAGATCTGGGGCGTGCTGCTGCTGTTCGTGGTGGTGATGGGCGGCATCTATTTCGGCCTGTTCACCCCGACGGAGGCGGCCGGCATCGGCTCCGGCGGCGCCTTCTTGTTCGCGCTGGCGCGCCGCAAGCTGACCTGGCGAATCCTGTTCAATGTTCTGGTGGAGACCGCACGCACCTCCGCCATGATGTTCATCCTGCTCATCGGCGCCATCATCTTCTCCAACTTCATCAACATTGCCGGACTGCCGGACCAGTTCTCGAGTTGGCTGGAGGCGCTCGGCGCGGAGCCGATCAGCGTCATCCTGTGCATCCTGGCGATCTATGTCGTGCTCGGCTGCCTGCTGGAAAGCCTGAGCATGATCCTGCTCACCATCCCGATCTTCTTCCCCGTCGTGAAATCGCTCGGCTTCGATCCGGTCTGGTTCGGCGTCATCATCGTGGTGGTGGTGGAGATCGGCATGATCACGCCGCCCATCGGTCTCAACGTCTTCGTGCTGAAGGCGACGCTGAAGGACGTGCCGGTGACCACCATCTTCCGCGGGGTCGCCTATTTCATCGTGGCGGACATCGTGCGCCTGGCGCTATTCGTACTCGTGCCGCAGGTCGTCCTGTTCCTGCCGGCCTTGATGTAAGCGCACGTCCCGGCTGCCGGCCCGGCCCCGGAACAACCTTGGCGATGGGACCATACAGAGCAGCTTGTGTTCCGCTGGGATAACCCTGCATGATACGGCCAACAGACAGAAAAAGGGGGTATCGACATGCTGAAACGGGCAACACTTATGTTAGCGGCCGCGGCCGTCGTCGCGGCGGGCGTTCTCGCCGCTGCCAGCCAGGCTTCCGCGGCAACGGTCTGGCGCTTCTCGCGCTGGGTGCCGCCGACGCATCCGCTCAACAAAGAAGTGTTCGAAGTCTGGGCCAAGAAGGTCGCAGAGGCCACGCACGGCGACGTCAAGATCCAGTTCGTCAGCGCGCTCGGCAACCCGCCGTCGCATTTCGACCTGGTCAAGAACGGCGTCGCCGACGTGGGCATGAGTGTCAACAGCTACACCGCCAACCGCTTCGTGCTGAGCCAGGGCCTTGAACTGCCGTTCCTGGCGCCGAACGCCATGTCCGCCTGCATCGCCTATTGGAAGACCTATGAGAAGTATTTCAAGAAGGCGAACGAATACAAAGGCGTTCACTTGCTCGGCATCTGGCTGCACGGGCCCGGCCAGATCTTCACTCGCGAAAAGAAGATCAACACCCTCAAGGATCTCGATCATCTGAAGATGCGCGTGCCCGGCGGCGTCGTAAACGAGATCGCCAAGCGGCTGGATACCGTGCCGGTATTCGCGCCGGCCTCGCAGGCCTACAACGTGCTGTCCAAGGGCGTCGCCGACGGCATCTTCTTCCCCACCGAGTCGATCTACAACTTCAAGCTCGGCCCGGTGATCGAGCAGGGACTGGAAATCCCCGGCGGCCTCTACCGCCTGGCCATGTATATCGTCGTCAACCAGGCCAAGTGGGACGCACTGCCGGAGAAGGACCGCAAGGCGATCGACTCGGTGTCCGGCATGGTGATCGCCAAGCTCGCCGGCGCTATGTGGGACAAGGCCGACGCCGACGGCAAGAAGGGTCTGCTCAAGCTCGGCACCCAGTTCCACGTCGCCAGCCCGGCGATGATGAAGAGCCTGCACAGCAAACTCGATTCCATGACCGCGGAATGGTTCGCCAAGGCCAAGAAGAAAGGCGTCGACGGCAAGGCCGCGCTCAACTACTTCGAGGCGCAGGTCAAAGCCGCGGAGAAGTAAGAAACGCACGGGGGCCCGTTGCCGGCGGCAGCGGGCCCCGCCGCTCTTGATCTTGCCGGATAGCGCAATGTTCGCCGACCGCATCGAAGCCAAATGGATCGACGCCTTTTGCGAGGTGTTCGAAAAATGCGCAATCAAGCCCGGCGACACTGCCGCGATCCTGTCGGAGACGCAGTCGCGGCAACTCAACGTTCATCTCGCCGAACTGGCCTTGATGCGGCTCGGCGCCAAGCCTTTCCACCTGGTGGTGCCGACGCCGCGCAACCCGTATCCGGTCCCGGTGCGCTCCACCGGATCGAGCGAGGCGATCCAGCGGCTCAAGCCGGTGGTCTCGGCGCTAGGACAGTCTGGCTTCGTGGTCGACTGCACGCTGGAAGGACTTATGCATGCGCCGGAAACGCCGGAAATCCTCAAGGCCGGCGCCCGCATTATGGTGGTCTCCAACGAGCACCCGGAGGCGCTCGAACGGATGCGCCCCGATCCGGCGCTTGAGAAAAGCGTGCGCGCTGCCGCCAAAATGCTGCGCGGCGCCAAGCGCATGACCGTGACCAGCGCCGCCGGCACCGATCTGACGGTCAACATGGAAGGCGCGGCTACCGTGGGCGTCTGGGGCTGGACCGACAGGCCGGGCACGCTGGCGCATTGGCCGGGGGGCATCGTGGTGAGCTTCCCCAAGAGCGGCACTGTCGACGGCACGCTGGTGCTCGACCGCGGCGACGTCAACCTCACCTTCAAGCGCTATCTGCAGGACCGCATCACGCTGGCGCTGGAGAAGGATTACGTCACCAAGATCGCGGGCGAAGGCCCGGACGCCGAGATGATGCGAGGCTATTTCGCCGCCTGGAACGAGAAGGACGCTTACGCGGTGTCGCATGTCGGCTGGGGCATGAACCCGGGCGCACGCTATGAGGCGCTGGCCATGTACGACCAGCGCGACACCAACGGCACCGAGCTGCGCGCGGTGCCGGGCAATTTCCTGTTCTCCACCGGCGCCAACGAATTCGCGGGCCGGCACACCGCTGGGCATTTCGATCTGCCGGTGATGAAGACGACCATTACCGTGGACAACACCGTGGTGGTGAAGGCAGGCGTGCTGCAGGATGTGTTCGGCTAGGCTCGTCCCGCAACGAGCCATCCCCGCTGCGTCAGCCGAGTTGGATGCTGACGCCTTTCTCCGTCGGCTTGCGTAGGTTCGCCTTCCACGGGCCGGGATAGGCGTCGTGCAGCGCGTCCAGCATGTCGGACAGGTTCTTCACTGACTTGCCGCCCTTCTCGAGCTTGTAACGCTTCGACCAGGTGATGTTCGCGTTGGTGAAATGAAGAACGATATTCCGCGTGCCGTTGAGCTTGACCACTGCCTCGACCGCGGGTGGATCGGGATTGTCGTACTTGCCGTTGGCCGAAAACACGTAATGGTCGGCTCGGAAGAAGGTGAGCAGGTCCTTGGTCGTGTTCCGAATGCTACCGTGATGGGGCATCTTGAGCACGTCCAGTTGCACAAGACCATTGCCCAGCCCCAACTGTTTCCAACCGGTGACAACGTCGTGGCCATTGGCGTCGCCGGTGAGCAGCAACTTCCGGCCGCCGACCTCGACCAGCACGACAATCGAGGACAGATTGGGCACCGACGAGTCGAGTTTCTTGTCGGGCAGGAACAGTTCCTGCAGTGCCGCCTGGCGGGCCTTCTTGGTCTTCTTCTTGAGTGCCTTTTCCCAATCCTTGCGGAGCTTCTCGACCCGCTTTTTCAGCGGCCCGATCACCGTAACGATCGCACCCTCAATGTTGTATTTCTGCTGTCCCTTCTCGGCCATGACCAAGCCGTTGATCGGCTTGTTGTCCTTGAGCTGCAAGGTGCCGATATCGTCGGCAAGCGAAACTCCCTGTGCCACGCTCTCCATGATCAATTTGGCATGATCATCCTTGATGCCGGGGATCGAACCGGACACCAGGGACTGAAGCGAGGTCGTCGCCGCCTCCTGCGGTAAACCGGCCGGTTTGGGCCCGACCAGGTCATCGAACGAATTGAACCAGAAGCGCGAAAACTTGACCGCGGGCGGATTACCAGGCCCCGCCGAGATCAGGGCGTCGGTCAACTTCTGCATCCCGTTGATGTGATCATCGTCGATATGGCTGACCATGCCAAGCGCGACCGGCACTGGCGCATTCGCGTTGATCTCCTTGATGCGCGGCAGCAGCACGTCTTTCCAGACGGTGAGCCGCTTGCCGTCAACCGTCGCGCTGCGGGGGCCGCCGTCGATGATCCACAATCGCTCTCTATTGCCGGAACCGGGGTAGCGCAGCAAGAGACAATCACCGTAAAGCGCGTTCAACGCCTCCAATGTCACCATGGTCCTCTCCCTCAGACCGACTGCAGTGCGCGCAGGACGTCGAGCAGACCGGCGCCCTGGAAACTCGACTCGCGCGCAAGGTCGGTGGCGGTTCGCATCAATATTTCCTTGATGCGTAACGGGTTCCCGATCAGTTCGGGATAACGCGCCATCAGCAGGGCGGCGGCGCCGCTCACATGGGGTGCGGCCATCGAGGTCCCGTCCATGCGCTGGCTCTGGCCGTTGCGGATGGTTGAAATGATCTTCTCGCCGGGCGCGAGCAGGTCGGGCTTGCGGCGGCCGTCGCCGGTGGGCCCGCGCGCGGAGAAATAGCTGACCCCATAGGCGTGGGGATCACGGCGGTGGGTCGAGCCGACGGTGATGACGTGATCGGCATTACCTGGATCGGTAATGCTGATGGCGCGGTAACCGGTGCCAAGGCTCTGCTTGCGGGCGGAGCCGTCGAAACCGGAATTGCCGGCGGCGGCAACCACCACGGTGCCGGTGCCGACCAGATAATTGCAGACTTCACAGATCGGCGTCTGTCCGCAGCCGAAGCTTGCGACGTCATGGGCGAGCGCCAGCGACAGGTTGACGCCGTGCACTACCGGGTTGGCGCGGTCGCGATTGAGCCAGCCGACTAACTCGAGAGCGCAGAGGATGCCAAACTCGTCCCCCTTGCCCGTTTCGTCGAAGACACGCAGGTCGTAAAGTGACAGACTAGGACACATTCCGACGATTGGTGAGCCGATATCGGTATCCTTCTTCCAATTGGCGGCAAGGATACCGGCGACATGGGTGCCGTGATCGGTGCCGGGCGAATGATAGCCCCCATCGTGCGGAACACGTACCAATGGCATCACGATTTCCCAATCGAGTTCACGAGCGGGTCCAGCCTCGTCCGCCATCCACTGCAAACACTCCCTCGTGTGTGGGTCCTTGATATTCTGGATGATAGGGCGGACCCTTTCTGACGCCAGATCGGCCCGGCCCGAACTGGCAATAATGTCGCGCACGAGCGTGAGATCATAGGTGGCAACGACGCGTGATCGCGTGGCCAGGTCAGCCTTGGCAATCAAATTTTTCTTTCTAAGATAGCTCTCTGCATCCTTGCTCGAACAGTCGAGGAAAGCCGGATGGGTGGCATCGATCCCACCGTCGATCACTGCGAAGGCGATACCCTTGGAGTCAAGATCGAAGACGCGCTGAGCCGCGTCAGCTTTCACCGTCTTGCGCGATTCGACCAGACTCTGGCTTGCCTCGCGATTCAGAGTGATCACGAAGATTGATGTCTCGTTTTCAGCAGCGCCTCCCACCATTTTGGCGGTCGACGCCTTCGCGCGCCGGCGCGAGGTCCTGCCACCGATGGCAGCCGCGTACCCATCGCGTAGAACGCGCACATCTTCGTCTGTGACTTTCACCTCGATTGGGCGTATGGCGCCGTTTTCGGGCGCGAGCCGCGTCGCAAGCTCATTCAGATGCTTGAGCTTCTCCTCGCCCTTTGCATGCATCAACTGATAGATGAACCCCACCAGCGATGCGTAGCGGAAGAATTCGATGTTTGGCCCCGCCCGCGATACTGCATCGCCCATCGAACGGTCGGCGAGGTTAGCCAGCCATCTGTCGTAACGTTCCGCCGAACGCTGTTCCGGTCTTAGGTTCTTCCACCAACCAGTCAGCGGCACAACGTCCTGCACCAATGTCGTGAAATCGATCGCAGCGACCACACGACTGGTGCTGAGCCCGATCCGCGCATCCGCCACGCGTGCGCCGAGCGCTTTGCGCAGCATCTGAGCGACGCGGCCGGGCGGGCTGCCCGACCAGGGAGTCAGCAGCAGATCGGCCCTTGCGTCTTCCAGGGTGCGCGCACCATCGGCAACCTCTGCCGCAAGGGTCGCATAACGGAGCCAGACCTCCGGCAAGACCGGGCTGTCCTGGGTCCGCCGCGTGCGGCCAAAAGTGTGAACGATGAAATGGCGCAAAACCTCGTCGTCGGGTGTCGCGGCCATGGCGTCGTCTCCTCCTCGGAACTCCCCCTAAAGTTGCACGAAGAAGCCGCTGCATCAACAGGAAGAGCTTGGACGGAGATGCCGCCTAATATGCAGGCCTGACGGCTCGCTTTACACGGACCGCGATCAGGCTTCGTCGCCGTCGCCGACCGGCGGCTTCACCAGATCCAGGAAGCCCAGCATGCTGATGAATTCCTTCATGCGCTCGGCGCGGTAGGCGTCGAGATCGCGGCCCTCGTAGTTGAGGAAGCCTTGGCGTGTGGTGAGACCGATGCGGCCTTCCTTCATATTACGCTCGATGATTTCAGGCGCCTTATAGCGCTCATTGCCGAGCGCCTCGGTGAGATAGCGGCTGGCGTAATAGAGGATATCGCCGCCGCCCCAGTCGATGAACTCCAGCAGGCCGAGCACGGCAAAGCGAAAGCCGAAGCCGTATTTGATCGCCTTGTCGAGCTCCTCCGGCGAGGCCACCCCCTCCTCCACCATGCGCGCGGCTTCGTTCATGGCCAGCGCCTGGATGCGCGGCACGATGTAGCCGGGGCGCGCGGCGCAGACCACCGGCACCTTGCCGGTGCGCTCGAGCAGCGCCTTGAGCTTGTCGGTGGTTGCGGGCGCGGTATGGGCGCCGGGCGACAATTCCACCAGCGGCACCAGATAAGCCGGATTGAGCCAATGGGCGTTGAGGAAGCGCTCGGGGTTCGCGACCGCGCTGGACAGATCGTCAACCAGGATAGTCGAGGTGGTGGAGGCGACGATCGGTTTCTCGCCCGCAAGCTGCGAGGCGCGCGCCAGCACATCGCGCTTAAGGTCGAGCACTTCGGGAATGCCCTCGAAAATGACATCGGCCGAGGACAATGCAGCGCTGGCTTCGCTTTCGGGCACGACCGTAACGCGCTTGGCGATTGTTTCGACCAGCGCGGCATCGAACAGGCCAAGCTTGGCAAGGCTCTCGAGTGTGCGCTTGACCTCGCTCAGCGCCTCGCCGGCAAGC
>JARRNI010000043.1:0-12495 GCA_037385125.1 Pseudolabrys sp. | reverse complement strand
AATGGCAGCAGATCGTGGTGTTCGTCTCCATCGCCTCCATGGCGCTCGGCTCGTTCGCGGCCATTGGCCAGCGCAACATCAAGCGGCTGATGGCTTATTCCTCCATCGGCCACATGGGCTACGCGCTGGTGGGGCTGGCGGCCGGCACCGCGCAGGGTGTGCAGGGCGTGCTGGTCTATATGGCGATTTATGTCGCCATGACGCTCGGCACCTTCGCGGTGATCCTGTCCATGCGGCGCGAGGGCAAGCTGGTAACGAATATCGCCGATCTGGCGGGCCTCTCGCGCACCCATCCGTCGACGGCATTCTTCCTGGCCATGCTGCTGTTTTCGCTCGCCGGCATTCCGCCGCTCGCCGGCTTCTTCGCCAAGTTCTACGTCTTCCTCGCCGCCATCCAGTCCGGTCTCTACGCGCTGGCCGTGATCGGCGTGCTCACCAGCGTGATCGGCGCCTACTACTATCTCGCCATCATCAAGATCATGTATTTCGACGAGCCGGTGGCCGGCTTCCAGCCCATGCCGATGACCTTGCGCTTCGTGCTCGGCGTCGGCGGCTTGATCAACATCTTCTTCTTCGCCTATCCGGCGCCGCTTCTGAGCGCCGCGACGGTGGCGGCAAAGTCGCTCTTTTGACGCCGATGCGTCGACACAGATGAACCGCGAAGCCTCGGGCCTGGCGGGGGTCCGGCACAACGCTTACGAAACGCTCGGCTCCACCAATGCCGAGGCGCTGGCGCTTGCGCGTGCCGGCGAGCGCGGGCCGTTGTGGATCACCGCCAAGACGCAGAGCGCCGGCCGCGGCCGCCGCGGCAGCCGATGGGCGTCGCCGCCGGGCAATCTCTACGCCACGCTGCTGCTCAGCGAGCCGGCGCCGCCGGCGCAGGCGCCGCAGGTCTCCTTCGTCGCCTCACTGGCGCTGCTTGATGCTGTCGGCGAAGTCGCCCCACGACTCGCTCCTCTTCTGCGGGTCAAATGGCCGAACGACCTGCTGCTCGGAGGCGCCAAGCTCGCCGGCATCCTGATCGAGGGCGACAGCGCACCGGTTTTCACCATCGTCATCGGCATCGGCGTCAATTGCGCCGCGCACCCGCCGGAGATCAATCACCCCACCACCGACCTCGCCGCGGCGGGCGCCGACGTATCGCCCGAACGCCTGTTCGCGGCGCTTGATGTCGCTATGGCGCGGCGCCTAGTGCACTGGCAGGCCGGCGAAGGTTTCGCCGCCATCCGCGCCGACTGGCTCAAGCGCGCCGCGGGCTTGGGCCAGGACATCCGCGTGCGCCTGCCCGAGCGCGAGCTCACCGGCCGCTTCGAGGGCCTCGACGAGGCGGGGCGCCTACTGCTCGCCGGCCCGGCCGGCACCAGCTCAATCGCCGCCGGTGAAGTGTTCGGGCTCTGACCATGGCGCAGAAGCAACAGGAACTCGTATTCGCGCCGCTCGGCGGCGTCGGCGAGATCGGCATGAACCTGTCGATCTACGGACTCGGTCCGGAAGGCCGGCGGCAATGGCTGGTGGTCGACTGCGGCGTCTCCTTCGCCGCGGAAGAGCACCTGCCCGGCGTCGATCTTTTGCTGCCGGACATCCGCTACCTGGTGGAGGAGCGCAAGAACCTCGCCGGCATCGTGCTCACCCACGCGCACGAGGACCATTTCGGCGCGCTGCTCGATCTGTGGCCGCAGCTCAAGGTGCCGGTGTTCGCCACGCCTTTTTCCGCCGCGCTGCTCGAGGCCAAATGCGCCGGCGAGCCGGGCGCGCCTAAGATCCCGGTCACGGTCGTCAAGCGCGACAGCCGTTTCAACATCGGACCGTTCGACACCGAGCTGGTCACCATGACGCATTCGATCCCCGAGACCAACGCGCTCATCTTGCGCACGCAGCTCGGCAATATCCTGCACACCGGCGACTGGAAGCTCGATCCCACGCCCATCCTCAACGATCCGACCGACGAGAAGAAGCTGCGCGCTTTCGGCGACGAGGGCTGCCTGGCGCTGATCGCGGATTCCACCAATGCCGTGCGCGAGGGTCGCTCGCCGTCGGAGGCCAACGTCGCCAAGGTAATCGCCGAGCTGATCAGGACCGCGCCGGGGCGTGTGGCCGTCACCACCTTTGCCTCCAATGCCGGGCGGCTGCGCAGCGTCGCGGAAGCCACGCTCGCCGCCGGGCGCGAGGTGGTCGTGGTCGGCCGCGCCATGGACCGCATCGTGCAAATCGCGCGCGAGACCGGCTATTTCGACGGCCTGCCCGAGTTCCGCGGCGTCGATGCCTACGGCTCGCTGCCGCCCAAAAAAGTCGTGGCGCTGTGCACCGGCAGCCAGGGCGAGCCGCGCGCGGCGCTCTCGCGCATCGCCGAGGATCGGCATCCCGACATCAAATTCTCGCGCGGCGATCGCCTCATCTATTCCGCCCGCATGATCCCCGGCAACGAGAAGGCGGTCGGCCGCGTCATCAACGGGCTGATCGAGCAGGGCGTCGAGGTGATCACCGACCGCACCCATCTGGTGCACGTCTCGGGCCATCCGCGCCGCGAGGAGGTGGCGGAGCTGATCTCCTGGGTGCGCCCCGGCCTGCTCATACCGGTGCACGGCGAGGCGCTGCACCTGAGCGAGCACGCGGCGCTCGCGAAACGCTGCGGCGTCAAGCACGTCCTCCAATGCCGCAATGGCGACCTGGTGCGACTGTCGGACGAGGCCCGCGTCATCGATGAGGTGCCGGCCGGCCGCATCTACAAGGACGGCAGGCTGCTGGTGCCGGCTGACGCGCGCACCGTCGCCGACCGCCGCCGGCTCTCCTTCGCCGGCGCGGTGTCGGTGGCGCTGGCGCTCAGCGAGGATGGCCGGCTGGCTGCCGACCCGGAATACGACCTGATCGGCATCCCCGAGCGCGACGGCGAGGGCGGTTTCATGCACGAGGCGGTGTATGACGCCGTCATCGAATGCTTCGAGTCGCTGTCGCGCGGGCGTCGGCGCGACCCCGATGCCGTGGCTGAAGCGGTCCGCCGCGCCGTGCGCGGCGCCATCGCCGCGCGCTGGGGCAAGAAGCCCATGTGCCATGTGCACGTGTTGCCGGTATAATCGTTTGGCCGGGGTGCGTAGAGGTTATCAATGATCGGTCGTCTCAATCACGTCGCCATCGCCGTGCGCGACATCGCCAAGGCGGCGAAAGTCTACCGCGACACGCTCGGCGCCGACGTGTCGGAAAAAGTGCCGCAGCCGGAGCACGGCGTCTCCACCGTGTTCATCACGTTGCCCAACACCAAGATCGAGTTGCTGGAGCCGCTCGGCGACAATTCGCCCATCGCCAAGTTCCTCGAGAAGAATCCCGACGGCGGCATCCACCACGTCTGCTACGAGGTGCCCGACATCCAGGCCGCCCGCGATACCCTCAAGGCGCAGGGCGCGCGCGTGCTCGGCGACGGCGAGCCCAAGATCGGCGCGCACGGCAAGCCGGTGCTGTTCCTGCATCCGAAGGATTTCTGCGGCACCCTCGTCGAGCTCGAGCAAGAGTAAGCCATGGCCCTCACCACCATCCTGGCGATCTACTTCATCATCTGGTGGGTGGTGCTGTTCATGGTGCTGCCCTGGGGCGTGCACAGCCAGGATGAGAGCGGCGAGGTGGCGCCCGGCACCGATCCGGGCGCGCCGGCGGTGCATGTGGTGTGGCGCAAGCTGTTCTGGACCACGCTGATCGCCAGCGTGCTGTTCGCCATCCTGGCTGCGGTCTATGAGCTCAACCTGATCCCGTACGATGTGCTTTGGGCGATCTCCGGTCCGCCGCAGCATTGAATGAATGCGCATGGCTTGCCGTCAGACGCGCGGGCCGTTGCCCAACAAAAAAAGAGCAGGGCGCGAGCCCTGCTCATCGCACGTCGTCAAGCCCTCATCCCCGATTCTTGTTGGCGTTGGATCGAGGCGGCAGCGGGTAGCGCGCCGAGGACTCTTCCCTCCCAAGACTTGGACCGCACGTTGGAGCCGGTCTTTCCGCCGGATTTCCGTCCACACAGACCATGATAACGATAGCGTATCATTATGTTATTGTCATCTACTTTCGTCCGAAATGGCCGCAAGAGTTTGTCACGTTTTCGGCGGGCAGGATGTTCGTCCCATGTTCTCCGGCTATGTCGGCCGCCGGGCAGTAGCTTGCGGGCGCTGTTGTTTCCGCTACACGCAGATGGTGCAGTCGGGGCAGGTGACCGCCCAAAATGGCCGCAGCACGCTGTTGCTGCCCACGTCTGCGGCAAACGCACCGCTCTTGTGTTTTGCGTGGCGATCCGCTTTCACTCGGGCTCTATCCAGCGAATCCAGCCGGTCCCCATGCGCCTGTCCCGCTACTTCCTGCCGATCCTGCGCGAAGCGCCGCGCGAGGCGGAAATCGTCTCCCACCGGTTGATGTTGCGTGCCGGCATGCTGCGCCAGGAGGCGGCCGGCATCTACGCTTTCTTGCCGCTCGGCCTGCGCGTCCTGAAAAAGATCGAGCAGATCGTGCGCGAGGAGCAGGACCGCTCCGGCGCCATCGAGCTGTTGATGCCGACCATCCAGTCGGCCGAGCTGTGGCGCGAGAGCAACCGCTACGAGGCTTACGGCAAGGAGATGCTACGCATCACTGACCGCCATGAACGCGACATGCTCTATGGGCCGACCAACGAGGAGATGATCACCGAAATTTTCCGCGCCTATGTGAAGTCCTACAAGGACCTGCCGCTCAACCTCTATCACATCCAGTGGAAGTTCCGTGACGAGGTGCGCCCGCGCTTCGGGCTGATGCGCGGCCGCGAGTTCCTGATGAAGGATGCCTATTCGTTCGACCTCGATCAGGCCGGCGCCACGCTTTCATACAACAAGATGTTCGTGGCCTATCTGCGCACATTCGCGCGCATGGGGCTGAAATCGATCCCGATGCGCGCCGAGTCCGGGCCGATCGGCGGCAACCTCTCCCACGAATTCATCATCCTAGCCTCCACCGGCGAGTCTGAAGTGTTCTGCCACAAGGACTATCTCGATTACGAAGTGCCCGGCGCCGACGTAGACTTCGACGACGTCGCTGGCTTGCAGCAGATCGTCGATAAATGGACGTCGCAGTATGCCGCGACCTCCGACATGCACGACGCCAACGCCTTCTCCAAGCTTCCGGCCAGCGCGCAGGTCTCCGCGCGCGGCATCGAGGTCGGCCATATTTTTTATTTCGGTACCAAATATGCGGAACCGATGAAGGCGACCGTCGCCACCCAGGATGGCAAGGAGGTGCCGGTGCAGATGGGGTCCTACGGCATCGGGCCGAGCCGGCTGGTGGCCGCCGTCATCGAGGCCAGCCACGACGACGCCGGCATTATCTGGCCGGAGCCGGTGGCGCCGTTCAAGGTGGCGATCCTCAACCTCAAGCAGGGTTCCGCCGAGACCGACGGCGCCTGCGAGGGCCTCTATCACGACTTCACCGCCCGGGGCGTGGAGGTGCTCTACCACGACCTCGACGAGCGGCCCGGCGCCAAGTTTGCCACCGCCGACCTGATCGGCATCCCCTGGCAGTTGCTAGTGGGCCCGCGCGGGCTGGCCGAGGGCAAGGTGGAGGCGAAGAAGCGCGCCGATGGAACCCGGGAGATGATGACGCCGGCGGCGGCGCTCGACCTGCTGAGCAAGGCGAATAGCGCATAGGGAATAGCGAACTAGGGCGCTGGGTTGGACCGGTCCCGGACTATTCGTTACTGCCTATTCGCTATTTCGCTTTCGAAAAATCTGTGTGCCTGCAAGGACTTTTGCCCACGAAACCGCCCGAATCGTGTGAAAATCCCGAACCCTCCGGGGACCCAATCATCCATGACCGAGCCCAACGGCACGCGGCCCTTTTCTCTGTTCGAATGGATGCTGGCGCTGCGCTATCTGCGCGCGCGACGCAGGGAAGGATTCATCTCGGTCATCGCCGGCTTCTCCTTCCTCGGCATCGTGCTCGGCGTCGCCACCCTGATCATCGTCATGGCGGTGATGAACGGCTTCCGCCACGAGCTGTTGCAGAAGATCCTCGGCCTCAACGGGCATCTGCTGATCCAGCCGCTGGAGAAGCCGCTCACCGACTGGGATCAGGTGGCCGCGCGCGTGTCCAAGGTGCCGGGCATCAGGCTCGCCGCGCCCATCGTCGAAGGCCAGGCGCTCGCGTCCTCGCCGTTCAATTCCGGCGGCGTGCTGGTGCGCGGCATAAGGCTGAAGGACCTGGAGAAGCTTCCTTCGGTCGCCAACAACATCAAGCAGGGCACGCTGAAAGGCTTCGACTCGGGGAAGGGGGTGGCGATCGGTCGCCGGCTCGCCGACCAGCTCTCGCTGCGCGCCGGCGACAATATTACCCTCGTTTCCCCGCGCGGCGCCGTGACGCCCATGGGCACCATGCCGCGCATCAAGGTCTACAAGGTCGCCGCGGTGTTCGAGATCGGCATGTCGGAATACGATTCTGCCTTCGTGTTCATGCCGCTCAAGCAGGCGCAGGCCTATTTCAACCGCGCCGGCGACGTCACGGCCATCGAGGTCTATACAGACAATCCGGACAACGTGGACAGCTACCGCAAGGCCGTGCAGGCGGCGGCCAAGCGGCCGATCTTCATGATCGACTGGCGCCAGCGCAACGCCACCTTCTTCACCGCGCTGCAGGTCGAGCGTAACGTGATGTTCTTGATCCTGACCCTGATCGTGCTGGTGGCGGCGCTCAACATCGTCTCCGGCCTGATCATGCTGGTGAAGGACAAGGGCCAGGACATCGCCATTCTGCGCACCATGGGGGCGACCCAAGGGGCCATCATGCGCGTCTTCCTCATCACTGGCGCTTCGATCGGCGTGGTGGGCACGCTGGTGGGATTGGGCCTGGGCGTGGTGATCTCGCTCAACATCGAGAGCCTGCGCCAGTTCCTGTCCTGGCTGACCAATACGCAACTGTTCTCGCCCGAACTCTATTTCCTCTCGCACCTACCCGCCGACATGGACACCAGCGAGACCGTGGCGGTGGTGCTGATGGCGCTCACGCTGTCGTTCCTCGCCACGCTCTATCCGTCCTGGCGGGCGGCGCGCCTCGATCCGGTGGAGGCGCTGCGCTATGAGTGAGACCCTCGACCGGCCGGCCGAGAGCGCGGAGCAGCAGCAGGAAATTCCCATCCTGTTCCTGCACGACGTCGAGCGCACCTACCGGCAGGGCGACGAGACGCTGCACGTGCTCAACGGGGTGGAGCTGGCACTGTGGGCCGGCCAGTCGGTGGCGCTGGTGGCGCCATCGGGCGCCGGTAAGTCTACGCTGCTGCATGTCGCCGGTCTTCTGGAGCATCCCGACCGTGGCGAGGTTTACATCGACGGGCGCGCCACCGCGATCCTGCCCGATCACGAGCGCACCGGCATCCGCCGCAACGAAGTGGGCTTTGTTTACCAGGCGCACCACCTGCTACCGGAATTTTCCGCGCTGGAGAATGTCCTGCTTCCGCAGATGATCCGCGGGCTCGGGCGGCGCGAGGCCACCAAGCGGGCCACCGAGCTGCTGGTCTATCTGGGCCTGCGCGACCGGCTCACGCACCGGCCGGCGGAACTTTCGGGCGGCGAGCAGCAGCGGGTGGCGATCGCGCGCGCGGTCGCCAATGCACCGCGCATCCTTCTCGCCGACGAGCCGACCGGCAATCTCGACGTTCACACCGCCGACCGCGTGTTCGCGGCCTTCGAGCAGCTCATCCGTGCCTCGGGGCTCGCCACCATCATCGCCACCCATAACATGGAGCTCGCCGCCCGCATGGACCGGCGGGTGGCGCTGCGGGACGGGCGGATCGTAGAGATGGAGTAGATGTCGCAGCCGGCCTGCTGAGCTTCAGCGCTTTGCCTTAACTGACTGTTGCACATTGCGATTTTTGGGGATCGTTTCGGCCTGCCGCGTCTGTTCAGGCCGCTTGACTCCAGAACATAACATGTACTATGTTCTCTCTTCGTTCCAAGGAGAGAGTTGATGTTCAAAGCCGTCATCCAGGAAGCCGCTGCCCTTACTTCGCTCGCGCTGTTCATCGGCATGATCGCGATCTGGTCGCAGGTGCTGGGCAGCCTTTAGTCGCGTACCCGCGTCGCGTATCCGCATCGTCACGGCTGGTTTGCGGACCGGCGTGACGGTCGCGGAATGACGGGAAAAGCGGGCATAGCGGATGTGGGCGCGGCCTTGGCTGTAGACGCGGGCGCCCACGGTCAGCACTCTGGGTGAGAAAAGGAATCACCCAAGTTTCGGTTGGACATGGCCGACCTAGATTTCGTGCACCTGCACGTACACTCGTCCTATTCGCTGCTGGAGGGTGCGCTCACCATCGCGCGTCTGGCCGAACTTGCCAAGGCCGACCGGCAGCCGGCGCTGGCGCTCACCGACACTGACAACATGTTCGGCGCGCTGGAATTCTCCGAGAAGCTCTCGGGCGCCGGCATCCAGCCCATAATCGGCTGCGCGCTCGCCATCGATTTCGGCGACACCGAGCCATCCTTGCGCAACGCCAACGGCAACGGCAACCATGCGCCCCGCCAGCGCATCGTGCTGCTCGCCGCGCGCGAGCAGGGCTACCGCAGCCTGATGCGGCTCAATTCGCGCGCCTTCCTCGATACGCCCGCGCACGAGCCGCCGCGCCTTAAGCTGGAATGGCTTGAAGGCGAGACCGACGGCGTCGTCGCGCTCACCGGCGGCCTGGGCGGCCCGCTCGATCTGGCGATCGCGGCCGGGCAGAGCCATCTCGCCGCCGCGCGCCTCGACGCACTGCGCGACGCATTCGGCGACCGCCTCTATGTCGAACTGCAGCGCCACGGCATGGCCGCCGAGCGCCAGGCCGAGCCGCTGCTGGTCGATCTCGCCTATACCAAGGGGCTTCCGCTGGTCGCCACCAACGAGCCGTTCTTCGCCACCGGACAGGACTACGAGGCGCACGACGCGCTCATCTGTATCGCGGAAGGCCGCCTGCTCGCTGAAGGCGACCGCCGCCAGCTCACGCCTGAGCACCGCTTCAAGTCGCGCGCCGAGATGGCGGCGCTGTTTGCCGACCTCCCGGAAGCGCTCGAACACAGCGTCGAGATCGCGCGGCGCTGCGCCTTCCGCCCGCACACCCACAAGCCGATCCTGCCGCGCTTCATGGTAGGCGAGGGCGCCGGCGTTGACGAGGCGGCCGAGTTGCGCAAGCGCGCCGAGGAAGGCCTTGTCCGCCGCCTCACCACGCAAGGCCTGGCGGCCGGCGCCACCGAGGACGAATACCGCGCCCGCCTCGATTTCGAGCTCGGCGTCATCGAGCGCATGAAATATCCCGGCTACTTCCTGATCGTGGCCGACTTCATCCAATGGGCCAAGGCGCAAGGCATCCCCGTCGGCCCCGGCCGCGGCTCGGGCGCGGGCTCGCTGGTCGCCTATTCGCTCACCATCACCGATCTCGATCCGATCCGCTTCGGCCTGCTGTTCGAGCGCTTCCTCAATCCCGAGCGCGTGTCGATGCCTGACTTCGACATCGACTTCTGCCAGGACCGGCGCGACGAGGTGATTCGCTATGTGCAGAAGCGCTACGGCCGTGATCAGGTGGCGCAGATCATCACCTTCGGCACGCTCCAGGCGCGCGGTGTGCTGCGCGACGTCGGCCGCGTGCTGCAGATGCCCTACGGCCAGGTCGATAAGCTGTGCAAGCTGGTGCCGCAAAACCCGGCCAACCCGGTCAGCCTCGCCAAGGCCATCGACGACGAGCCGAAACTGCAGGCCGAGGCCGAGAGCGACGCGGTGGTCAAGCGCGCCTTCACCATCGCCAAGAAACTGGAGGGCCTGAACCGCCACGCCTCCACCCACGCCGCCGGCATCGTCATCGGCGACCGTTCGCTCAGTGAGCTGGTTCCGCTCTACCGCGATCCGCGCTCCGACATGCCGGTCACCCAGTTCAACATGAAATGGGTGGAGCAGGCCGGCCTGGTGAAGTTCGACTTCCTCGGCTTGAAGACGCTCACCGTGCTCGATGTCGCCTGCAAGCTGGTCAAGCGCCGCGGCATCGACATCGAACTCGCCAAGACTCCGCTCGACGATAAGCCGACCTATGAATTGCTCGCCAACGCCGAAGCGGTGGGCGTATTCCAGTTGGAAAGCGCCGGCATGCGGCGCGCGCTGCTCGACATGCGCCCCGACCGCTTCGAGGACATCATCGCGCTGGTCGCGCTCTACCGGCCCGGCCCCATGGCCAACATCCCGACCTATTGCGCGCGCAAGCACGGCCTGGAAAAGCCCGACTACATCCATCCCAAGCTGGAGCCGGTGCTGAAGGAGACCTTCGGCGTCATCGTCTACCAGGAGCAGGTGATGCAGGCGGCGCAGATCCTCGCCGGTTATTCGCTCGGCGAAGCCGACCTCTTGCGCCGCGCCATGGGCAAGAAGATCCGCAGCGAGATGCAGAAGCAGCGCAGCCGCTTCGTCGAGGGCTGCACCGAACGCGGCATCGACAAGTCCCAGGCCGACGCCATTTTCGACCTGCTCGAGCGCTTTGCCGAATACGGCTTCAATAAGAGCCACGCCGCGGCTTACGCGCTGGTCGCCTACCAGACCGCCTATATGAAGACGAACTACCCGGTCGAGTTCCTGGCCGCCACCATGACGCTCGACATCAACAATACCGACAAGCTGGCCGAGTTCCGCGCCGAGGCCGAGCGTTTGGGCTTGCGCGTCGATCCACCTTCGATCAACCGTTCTTCCGTCGCCTTCGAGGTGGAGGGCAACACCATCATCTACGCGCTTGCCGCGCTTAAAGGAGTCGGCGAGCAGGCGGTGCAGACGATCGTCGACGCGCGTGACGGGCGCCCATTCGCCGACCTCGCCGATTTCGCGGGGCGCGTCAATCCGCGCGCCGTCAACAAGCGCGTGCTGGAGTCGCTTGCCGCCGCCGGCGCCTTCGACGCCTTCGATGAGAACCGCGCCCGCGTCTTCGCCGGCGTCGACATGGTGCTGCGCCAGGCGCAGCACAGCCACGAGGCAGCATCGATCGGACAGAGAGAATTGTTTGGCGGCGGCGCCAGCCGCGAGCTGATCAAGCTGCCCAGTGTCGAGCCCTGGCTGCCGGCCGACCGCCTGAAGCGGGAATACGACGCGGTCGGCTTCTTCCTCTCCGGCCATCCGCTCGACGACTATGCCGGCGTGCTCAAGAAGTTGCGCGTGCAGCCCTGGGCCGAGTTCGCCGGCGCGGTGAAGGCCGGCGCCACCGCCGGCAAGGTGGCCGGCACGGTGGTGGCGCGCCAGGAGCGGCGCACGCGCACGGGCAGCAAGATGGGCATCATCGGCCTGTCCGATCCGAGCGGTGCCTATGAGGCGGTGATCTTCTCGGAAGGCTTGGCCGAATATCGCGACCTGTTGGAGCCCGGCAGCGCGGTGCTCCTGTTCCTATCGGCGGAAGTGCAGGGCGATGAGGTGCGCGCGCGCATCCAGTCGGCCGAGCCGCTCGATGCCGCCGCCGCCAATCTGCACAAGGGCCTGCGCGTCTTCCTGCGCGACGATAAGCCGATCGAGGCGGTGGCGCGGCGGCTGGAGCAGGCGCCTCAGCGCCAGCAGGCTAACGGCGACGGCGAGGTGAGCATGGTGCTTCTGCTCGATCAGGGCACCGAGGTGGAAGTGAAGCTGCCGGGCCGCTTCAAGGTTTCCCCGCAGATTGCCGGCGCCATCAAGGCGGTGCCGGGGGTGGTGCAGGTCGAGGCGTTGTAGCCCGCTCGCCCGCCACCCTCTCAAGGCAGATGTGGGACGGTGGTGAAGTTGTAGATCAGACCGATAAGACACTGGATATATAGGTTGTTGATTGTACTAGGGCTTTTCGCTTGAGCCCCGCACCTTGTCGGCAGGTGGCGCGCCTCGTAGGCGGCTATATCTTCCTCGGTCCAGGCTGGGTAGCCGCTATTGCGCGGGAGCTGCGGGCTTGCCCAGCCTGGGGTCAAAGTGTCTCAGCATCGTCGCGACGGCAACGCTCGCCAGCGCGTGTACGTCGGGATCAGCCTCAAGCCAGGATGCAGCTTTCGGAGCGAAGCAGACATGGAAGGATGTGGCGCCCGGCCTGATCCCGACGCGTTTGACCGATGCCATTGAAAAAAGGCTCGTGATTTTCGGTGAACAGTGATTCGTTCTGCCGGGGGATCTCAGCGGCGGGGCATTGCGATGATGGGCCGACAGACGAGCGATCAGAGTCAGCTGTTTTATTTGTTCAACCTCGAGAAGCGCATTCCGACGGGCCACTTGCTGCGCCGGATTAACCCGGTCCTGCGGACCGATCAGTCCTGCATCGCACCTCACGCCGGTAGATAGCAATAATGCCAAATGGTTTTGAAGTCCGGCATCAGTCGACCCGTCAGCCACATCAGTTCAATGTTGCGCAGGGTCTTCCGTTCCAGCCGTTGGCTCGACTGGATGCGGTTGAGATAACCATAGAGGTAGATCTTCAGCAGCGTCGCGGGATGATAGGCTGGCCGCCCGGTTACCTCCGGCACAGCACCGGTAAACCCCAGCGCTTGCAGG
>JARRNI010000042.1:0-12633 GCA_037385125.1 Pseudolabrys sp. | reverse complement strand
ACCTCGCCGTATTCGTCGACCACCAGCGCGAACGGCGTCTTGCGGCGGCGGAAGGCCTTGAGCTGCTCCGATACCGAGCGCGTGTCGGGCACGAACCAGGGCGGCGTCAGCAGCGCGGAGATGTCGACCTTGGCGGCGTCGCCGTCGACTGCGTGCAGCTGGCGCAGCAGGTCCTTCACGTGCAGCACGCCGACGATGTTCTCCGGATTGCCGCGCCAGAGCGGGATGCGCGTCACCGGCGAGGCGATCACGGCATTGACGACCTCCTCAGCCTTGTCGTCGGCGTTCAGGCTGATCATGTTGGTGCGGTGAACCATGACGTCAGACACCGCCAGCTCGCGCAGGTCGAGCACGCCGCCGAACATGTCGCGGTCGAGCTTTTCAACACCGCCTTCGCGATGGAACAGATCGACGGCGCCACGCAGCTCCTCATGCGCCGACAGCACCGACTGGTCCTCGCCCACGCGCATGCCCACCAGCAAGAGCAGCCAGCGCACCAGCGCCTCGATGCCCATGAGCACAGGGCCGAGCAGCACGACGATCCACTTCATCGGCCGGGCGACCAGCAGCGCGATACGGTCGGGGGCATTGAAGGCCGCGGTCTTCGGCAGCACCTCGGAGAAGATCACCACCACGGCGGTCATCACGATGGTGGCATAGACGATGCCGGCCTTGCCAAACCAGGCGAGCAGGAGGCCGGTGGCGAGCGCGGAAGCGGCGATGTTGACTGCGTTGTTGCCGAGCAGCAGCGCGCCGATCAGGCGCTCACGGCTTTCGAGGAGCCGGTTGACGACGGCCGCGCCCTTGCTGCCCTGCTTCTCGAGTCGCGCCATGCTGGCGCGCGAAGACGCGGTCAGCGCGGTCTCGCTGCCGGCGAAGAACGCGGACAGCAGCAAGCAAACGAGGACGATGCCGAGTGAGAGCCAGTCGTTCGCGGTCATCGTTTGGAATCTTTGGCGGCGCGTGATCTCATCCGAAAACCGGCACCCACTTTTCGGGATCACGCGCTGAGTTTGTCAGACAAGAAGGCGCGCACCTCGGCGGCGTCGATATCATTCGCGACGAGGGCGCGGCCGATGCCCCGCACCAGGATGAAGGTGAGCTTGCCGCGCTTAACTTTCTTGTCTTGGGCGATCAGGTCCATCAATTCGTCGACGCCCGGCACGCCGCCGGGAACATCCTTGATATGGGTGGGCAGCCCGACCGCCGCAAGGTGAGCGGCGGCGCGTGCCGCCTCGGCCTCGCCGATCAGCCCCTTGCGGGCGGAAAACTCGAAGGCCAGCGCCATGCCGAGCGCTACCGCCTCGCCGTGCAGCAGCCGGCCGGAATAGCCGGCGCCCGCCTCCAGAGCGTGGCCGAAGGTGTGACCGAGATTGAGCAGGGCGCGCTCGCCGCTCTCGCGCTCGTCGCGCGCCACCACGCCAGCCTTGGCGCGGCAGCAGACCGCAATGGCGTGCTCGCGCGCGGGGCCGCCGGCGAACATTTCCTGCCAGTCCGCTTCCAGCCAGGAGAAGAAGGCGGCGTCGCCGATCAGCCCGTATTTGGCCACCTCGGCATAGCCGGCGCGGAATTGGCGCGCGGGCAGCGTGTCGAGCAGCGCGGTATCGGCGATTACCATGGCCGGCTGATGGAAGGCACCCACCAGGTTCTTGCCGTGGCGCGAATTGATGCCGGTCTTGCCGCCGACCGAACTGTCCACCTGCGCCAGCAACGTGGTCGGCACCTGCACGAAGTCGAGCCCACGCCGCACGCAGGCTGCGGCGAAGCCGGCCAGGTCGCCGATCACCCCGCCGCCGAAGGCGACGACGAGGTCGCCGCGCTCGATGCGCGCACCGATGATCGCCTCGCACACGGTTTCGAAGGTGGCGTAGCTCTTGGAGCCTTCGCCCTCCGGCACCACGATGCGCGCGGGCGCGAAGCCGGCGGACTTGAGCGCAGCCTCGCAGGCGGCGAGATGGTGGCGGGCGACGGTCTCGTCGGTGACCAGCGCCACGCGCGCGCCCGGCCGCAGCGCGTGCACACGCGCGCCCAGGCTCGCCAGGAGGCCGCGGCCGATGACGATGTCGTAGGCGCGCGCCCCCAACGCCACCTGCACTACGATGGGTTCGCCCGTGCGCAGCGGCGCGGTCACGGCTTTGCCTCCCGGCCCGGCGCGAGGGCGAGATGCTGCGGCAGTGCGGCGACGATCTCGTCGACGATGACGTCATGCGGCTCGTCGCGCGAATGCACCACGATGTCGGACTGGGCATAGACCGGCTCGCGCAGCGGCAGCAGGTCCTTGATCTTCTCGGCGAGCGGCCGGTCGCTACGGCGCTTGGTACGCTTGAGCAGCACGTCGAGGTCGGCCTTGAGCCAGATGGAGACGCCCTTGATGTGGATGAGGTCGCGGGTGCGCTGGTCCATAACGGCGCCGCCGCCGGTGGCCAGCACTTGCGGGCCGCTCTCCAACAGCCGGGCGATCACGCGGGCCTCGCCGGCGCGGAAATAGGGCTCGCCGTGCTTGGCGAAGATTTCCGGTATGGTCATGCCGGCGGCGCTTTCGATCTCGCTGTCGGCGTCGACGAAGGGAATCCCCAGCCGGGAGGCCAGCCGGCGGCCGACCGACGACTTGCCCGCCCCCATCATGCCCACCAGCACGATGGAACGGCGGCCGAGCGCCGTCAGAATCGCCTGTTTCGGACCGTTTTCGGCCGGTTTTTGAACGGCCATGTGAGCCATGGTAAGGGTGTCCCAAATGTCGCCCATTCCATATACCAGAACCGCGGGCGCGGCGATGGCGGGTCTTGTCAGCGGTCGAGGAATCGGTCACGCGCGAATAGAACCTTACCGGACTGACGCCGGGTTTCGAGCATGCCAAGCTTGTTCAGGTTGCTGGTCGTCCTCGGCCTCATCGGGGGAATCGCTTATGCCACGTTATTCGCGCTGGCCAATTTCATCACATTCCACCCGCGCGAGATCATCGTGACCGTGCCGCCGAGCAAATACGTCAAGCAGCAGCCGTAAAGGGCAGGTGAAGGCAAGGCGATGGCCCGCCGGTCTTCAGCATCGGACGACAGGCTGATCGAGCTGTTCCTCGACATGCAGGCGGCCGAGCGCGGCGCCGGCGAGAATACGCTTGCCGCCTACCGCAACGACCTCGCCGACTTGTCGGCACATCTGCGCAGCCGCGACCGCGGCATCGCCAATGCCGAAACGGACGACCTGCGCGCTTTCCTAAGCGATCTGGCCGAGCGCGGCTTCAAGGCGTCGTCAGTGGCGCGGCGGCTGTCGGCGCTGCGCCAGCTTTTCCGTTTCCTTTACGCAGAAGGAAACCGGGCCGACGATCCGGCCGCGGTGCTGGAAGCGCCAAAACGCGGGCGCAGCCTGCCCAAGGTGCTGACCATCGCCGAGGTGGACAAGCTTTTTGCACAAGCGCGCGCCGCCGAGGATGAAAGCCAGACCCCGGCCGCGCGCCTGCGCACGACGCGGCTGCTCTGCCTGCTGGAAGTCGTCTACGCCACCGGCCTGCGCGTGTCGGAACTGGTGGCATTGCCCGCTTCGGCCGCGCGGCGCGACCAGCGCATGCTGGTGGTGCGCGGCAAAGCCGGCAAGGAGCGGCTGGTGCCGCTCAACCAGGCGGCCAAGCGCGCCATGGCAGACTATCTCGCGCTGCGCCAAACCGGCGAAGGCAAGCCGTCGAAATGGCTGTTTCCCTCGTTCGGCGAGCAGGGCCATATCACCCGCCAGCATTTTGCCCGCGAGCTGAAGGCGCTGGGCACGCGCTGCGGTATCGGGGCGGAGCGGCTCTCCCCGCACGTGCTGCGCCACGCCTTCGCCAGCCATCTCTTGCACAACGGCGCCGACTTGCGCGTGGTGCAGACCCTGCTCGGCCACGCCGACATCTCCACCACGCAGATCTATACCCATGTGCTGGAGGAACGGTTGAAGACGCTGGTGCGCGACCTGCATCCGCTGGGGGAAGGCTAGAAAAGAGTGCGTAAACCCCTATTTAGCCGTTTGCTTGACTTGCAGGGCGCCCGGGGGTCACCTCGGCCCGAACAGCCCTTATATCGGCCGGAACCATGCTCGCTGGAAGCGTCCGCAGCTATCTCGACTTCGAAAAGCCCGTGGCCGAACTGGAGGCCAAGGTCGAGGAACTGCGCGCACTGGGCGAGACCGGCGACGCGGTCGTCATCGGCGAGGAGATCAACCGGCTGGAGGCCCGGGCGGCCGAGGCGCTTCAGGAGCTCTACGCGGACCTCACTCCCTGGCAGAAGACGCAAGTGGCGCGCCACCCGCAACGCCCGCACGCGCTCGACTATATCTCGGCGCTGATCACCGACTTCGTCCCGCTCGCCGGCGACCGCAAGTTCGGCGAGGACGAGGCCGTGGTCGGCGGCTTCGGCCGCTTCCAGGGCGAGAGCATCTGCGTGCTCGGCCACGAGAAGGGCGCCGATACCGAGAGCCGGCTCAAGCACAATTTCGGCATGGCGCGGCCGGAGGGCTACCGCAAGGCAGTGCGGCTGATGGAGGTGGCCGATCGCTTCGACATTCCCGTGGTCGCGCTGGTCGACACCGCCGGCGCCTATCCCGGCATCGGCGCCGAGGAGCGCGGCCAGGCAGAGGCCATCGCGCGCTCGACCGAGGCCTGCCTCGACCTGGACGTGCCAAATGTGGCGGTGATCCTGGGCGAAGGCGGCTCTGGCGGCGCCATCGCGCTGGCCACGGCCAGCCGGGTCATGATGCTGGAGCACGCCATCTACAGCGTGATTTCGCCGGAGGGCGCCGCCTCCATCCTGTGGCGCGACACCGCGAAGGCGCAGGAGGCGGCCACCAGCATGAAGATCACCGCCCAGGACATGGTCCGTTTCGGGGTGATCGACAGCGTGGTGCTGGAGCCGACCGGCGGCGCCCACCGCGAGCCGGCCGCCGCCATCGCCGCCACCGGCGAGGCGATCGGCCACGCGCTGGCCGAGCTTAAGGGCCTGTCGCGCGAGGCGGTGCGCCAGCAGCGGCGCGAGAAATTCCTCGCCATGGGCCGGCCCGGCACCCTGCCGGCGCTCCGGCAGGGGTAGTATCGGGCCCCGCCCGGCGCCGCCCCGGGACCTGCGAGGGTGGCCTTTAGCGTCGATTTACCATAGACTTAGCGGTATCCAATGGCTGCATTGTTTGCCTTGCAGATGCCACATCTTATGGATAACAATTATTATCAATGAGGGCCCGCTTCTTCGGGGAGCAGCGTTTGACCTATCCCGTCGCACGCGCGCTGCTGGCGACCGCGGCCATCGCCGCCGCCGTTGTGCTTTCCGCCTGCAACAAGGACGACATCACGCCGACCGGCCGCGCCATGGCGCCGCTGTCGCCGCAGATGGTGTCGCTGATCAAGTCGAAAGGGATGGACAAGAATTCCGCGATCCTCGTCCGCGTGTTTAAGCAGGAATCCGAGCTGGAAGTCTGGAAGAAGAACCGCGACGGCAAATACGCGCTGCTCAAAACCTATCCGATCTGCCGCTGGTCGGGCGATCTCGGCCCGAAGAAGAAGGAAGGCGACCGCCAGGCGCCCGAGGGCTTCTACACCATCACGCCGGGGCAGATGAATCCCAACTCCCATTACTATCTCGCTTTCAACACCGGCTATCCGAACGCCTATGACCGCGCGCACGGCCGCACCGGCTCGGAGCTGATGGTGCACGGCGACTGCTCCTCGCGCGGCTGCTTCGCGATGACCGACGAGCAGATCCTCGAGATCTACGCGCTGGCGCGCGACGCCTTTTTCGGCGGCCAGAGAGAATTCCAGTTCGAGGCTTTTCCGTTCCGCATGACCGCGCTGAACATGGCCAAGCATCGCAACAATCCGAACTTCAAGTTCTGGAAGATGCTGAAGCAGGGCTATGACGACTTCGAAGCCACCCATCAGGAGCCGAAGGTCGCAGTCTGCAACCGGCGCTATGTGTTCGACGCCGCGCCGCCGCCCGGCCACAAGGGTCCGCTGTACTTCAATCCGCGCGGAAAGTGCCCGGTGTACCAGCTCGATCCGTCGCTCGCTCCGGTCATTACCGCCTACCGGCGGCAGCAGGAAATCGAGATGGCGAACTACATCGCCCGTGGCGTCGCTGTGGCGCCGCCGCATAAGGGCGACGGCGGCACAAACCCGGTGTTCGCCGCAGACCTGGCCGGCGCGGCCACCGACAACAACGGCCACTTCACCCTCGCCGGTCTCAACCTGAAGCCCGGCACACCGAGGCGCGCTCCCGGGGCACTGCCGCATGTGCCCAATCCGCCCGGCACCACGATCCCTGAGGTGGGCGCGGCGCTGGTCGCCAAGAAGAAGTCGGCACCGCAGCCGGCCAGCCAGCCGGTGCGCGTGGCAAGCGTGCCGCTGCCGACGCCCGCGCCGCAGCCGAAGGAAGGCCGGCCGGAGAAAAAGCCGACCACCATCGCCAGCCTGATCGGCAAACTGTTCAGCCAACCCAAGACGCAAAGCACGCCGGCGCCGGTGAAGACGGCCAGCGCCGATGCCGACGCGCCCGTGCACCTGCGCGGCAGCAAGGCGACCACCGATACCGAACTGACGGCCAATCCCAAGCACACGGCGCACGCCCGCAGCAGCGCTTCCGCGCCCATTTCGCCGCATCCCGCCAAGGCGCCGCACCACGCCGCGCACCGCAAGGCGATGGCCAAGCGCGCGCCGGAGAAGCCCGCGCCGAAGGCGGTGGCCAACAAGACCGAGCCCGCCCAACAGCACAAGACCGCGGCGAAAGCCGAGCCTGCGCGCACCGCGTCCGCTTGGCCGCCGCCGCAACAGAACAAGCCGGCATCGGCCTGGCCGTCGCCGCAACCGAACAAGGCGGCGTCCGCCTGGCCGTCCCCACAACAGAAAAAGCCGGCTCAGCCGGAGCCGCAGGTTCGCACCGCCTTCGCCACCGAGCCGGCAAGCAATGACAGCCTGCTGACCGGCGCACAGCCCGTGATGCCGGCCGGCTCGTTCAAGAGCCGCTGATGCGCGCCGCGCTGACCCGGCGGGTCGCGGCCTTTCCGAATCCGTTGATAATTTCGCGCTATGATGAAACATGGACTGCTTCGTCTACGTGCTCGGCACCGTCACCGACATTGGCCCGCTGACCTATGTCGGCTGGACCGCGGACGTCGCGCAGCGGCTCGGCCAGCATAATGCCGGCAAGGGCGCACGCTTCACGCGCGGCCGCGTGTGGGTGCTCCTGCATTGCGAGTGCTTCGCCAGCAAGCGCGAAGCCATGCGCCGCGAATGGCACTTGAAGCGCGACCGCGCCTTGCGCAAATCGCTGGCGCGGACGCTGAAGCGCGATCAGTAATCAGCCGTCAGTGATCAGCACGTAAGCGCATTTTTCTGATCTCTGATCTCTGCTCTCTGATTTCAGATTTTTGACTGCTGACCCCTGATAAGCCAACGCTCCGCCGCCCGTATTCTTTGTGAGGCCCCGGGTAAGCCCGTCTTTCCATCCGCCTCCGCCCTTCAGGCTTCGGCGCGACAAGCCGTTCGCTTTCGATAAATGCCTAAGGCGCACGGGGCGCCTATGGGGCCGGAGCGCATTCAAATTTACGCAGAATGCGCAAACGAAAAATGTTCGGACCCGCGGGCCTCGACGCCTTAGGACATCGAGGCTTGTCGAAGTCCGGTTCCCGCCGGCTGAAGTCGCCGACGAGCAAAGCCGCAAGTCCCAAGGCATCCCGCGCACGGTGTTTGTTAGGTTTGCTCCGCATCCGCCCCCGTGGACATCCCGTTTCAGGCAACCGTCCTCTCCGTGTCAGGATTGTAGGTCGCCTATCCACCGCTATGGGCCCAGACCCGGTCCGGCCTGCCTGTGATTGGCTGCCGGCCCCGGCCATCACGGGGCCCGGCGGCCCACGGCCGGTGCGCCGGGACGGTGCGGCTTGGACCGCCGGGCCGCTTCGCCGCATCTCCAGCGAAGCGTCATTCCCGGCCACCGCCCCCCGCGCCGTGTCTGAAGATGCTGCAAACACTCCTGGGTATCGAGGCGGGATTCCCGAGAAGATAAGAGTGTTTGGCGAGCGGGGATAAGTTTTCGTCCGACAATTTGCGCGGCCGTGGCGGCGAGGTCACAGCGGGGATAAGTCGCTGCCCTCACTGGGCCTCATGCTGGGGAGCATCGCGAAAGCGACGCGTCCCGAAGGATGAGGCGGATCAAGCCTCACGCGTACTTGCCGTGGCAGTGCTTGAACTTCTTGCCGGAGCCACAGGGGCAGGGTTCGTTGCGGCCGACCTTGCCCCAGGTGGTGGGGTCTTGCGGGTTGCGCTCGGCCGGCGCGCCGCGGCCCGGCGCCGCGCCGCCATTGGCGCCGGCCAGCGCCGCGGCGAGCGGCGCGTCGGCGAGCGCCAGCTCGTCCTCGCCGGTGAGCGGATCGACCTTGTGCGCCTCCATGTAGGGAAGCTGCGCGGCCTCCTCTTCCTCGGGCTGCTGCACGATCTCGACCCGCATGAGCTGGGCGGTGACCGCCTCGCGCAGGTGCGACACTAGGTTCTCGAACAGCGCGAAGGCTTCCGCCTGGTATTCGTTGAGCGGGTCGCGCTGGCCGTAGCCGCGCAGGCCGATTACCTGGCGCAAATGCTCGAGCATGATCAGATGCTCGCGCCAGAGATGGTCGAGAGTCTGCAGCAGGATCGACTTCTCGACATAGCGCATGACGTCGGGACCGAACGAAGCCGCCTTGCCCGCCATCCACTCGTCGGCGCGGCGAATGATGCGCTCGCGCACCTCCTCGTCGGCGATGCCCTCTTCCTTGGCCCATTCCTCCACCGCCAGATCGAGGGTGAGCACCTCGCGCACGGCGGTGTCGAGGCCTTCGATGTCCCACTGCTCGGGATAGGCCTTCTCGGGGATGTGCTTGGCGACCAGATCCTCGATGACCGAATGGCGCATGTCGGCGACGGTCTCGTCGACCTGCTCGTCGCGCATCAGGTCGAGCCGCTGCTCGAAGATGACCTTGCGCTGGTCGTTCATCACGTCGTCGTATTTGAGCAGGTTCTTGCGGATGTCGAAGTTGCGCGCCTCGACCTTCTGCTGCGCCTTCTCCAGCGCCTTGTTGATCCAGGGATGGACGATGGCCTCGTTCTCGCGCAGGCCAAGCTTGGTCAGCATGCCCTCCAGCTTGTCGGAGCCGAAGATGCGCATGAGGTCGTCGTCCAGCGAGAGGAAGAACTTGGAATGGCCGGGGTCGCCCTGGCGGCCAGAGCGGCCGCGCAGCTGGTTGTCGATGCGGCGGCTCTCGTGGCGCTCGGTGCCGAGCACGTAGAGGCCGCCGGCTTTCAGCGCCTTCTCCTTGAGCTGCACCACCTGTTCGCGAATCTTGGCCGCGCGCGGGTTCTTGTCGCGCTCGTTCCAGTCCTCGATGTCGGCGAGCTCCTGGCGGATGCGCATGTCCGCATTGCCGCCGAGCTGGATGTCCGTGCCGCGGCCGGCCATGTTGGTGGCGATGGTGATGGCGCCGGGAACGCCCGCCTGGGAGACGATGAAGGCCTCCTGCTCGTGATAGCGAGCGTTGAGGATGGCGAACACCTTCTGCTTCGCCGCCTTCTCGTCGCCGGAATAAAGCTCGGCGAAGGCGTTGGGATCGGTGAAATCGTGCTGCTTCCAGCCCTGCTTTCGCATGAGCTCGGCGAGGAGCTCGGACTTCTCGATCGACGTGGTGCCGACTAGCACCGGCTGGCCGCGCTGCTTGCAGTCCTCGATCAAGTTGATGATGGCGCGGTACTTCTCCGGCGCCGAACGGTAGACCTCGTCGTCGTCATCGATGCGGATGAGCGGCATGTTGGTCGGCACTTCGAGGGTCTCGAGGCCGTAGATGTCCATGAACTCGTCCGCCTCGGTGAGCGCGGTACCGGTCATGCCGGCGAGCTTGTCGTACATGCGGAACAGGTTCTGGAAGGTGATCGAGGCCAGCGTCTGGTTCTCCGGCTGGATCGGCTGGTGCTCCTTGGCCTCGAGCGCCTGATGCAGCCCTTCCGAATAGCGCCGGCCCGGCATCATGCGGCCGGTGAACTCGTCGATGATCACCACCTCGCCGTTGCGCACGATGTAGTCCTTGTCGCGCTGGAACAGCGTGTGCGCGCGCAGCGCCTGGTTGACGTGGTGCACGACCGAAACGTTCTCCACGTCGTAGAGCTTGCCGCCCTTCAAGAGGTCGGCCTCGCGCAGCATGACCTCCATCTTCTCCATGCCCGACTCGGTCATGGTGACTGTGCGTTGCTTCTCGTCGACCTCGTAGTCCGACTTGTCGAGATTGGGGATGAAGGTGTCGATGGTGTTGTAAAAATCGGAGCGGTCGTCGAGCGGGCCGGAGATGATGAGCGGCGTGCGCGCCTCGTCGATCAGGATGGAGTCCACCTCGTCGACGATGGCGTAGACATGGCCGCGCTGGACCATGTCCTCCATCCGGTACTTCATGTTGTCGCGCAGATAGTCGAAGCCGAGCTCGTTGTTGGTGCCGTAGGTGATGTCGCAGCCATAGGCCTTCTGGCGCTCGTCGTCCTCCATGCCGTGAACAATGTTGCCGACGGTGAGACCGAGGAAGCCGTAGATCTGGCCCATCCATTCGGCGTCGCGCTTGGCGAGGTAATCGTTGACGGTGACGATATGCACGCCGTTACCGGTGAGGGCGTTGAGATAGACCGGCAGGGTGGCGACCAGGGTCTTGCCTTCGCCGGTCTTCATCTCGGCGATCTTGCCCTCGTGCAGGATCATGCCGCCGACGAGTTGGACGTCGAAATGGCGCTGGCCGAGGGTGCGCTTGGCCGCTTCACGCACGGTGGCAAAGGCGGGGATCAGCAGGTCGTCGAGCTTGGCGCCGTCGGCGATCTGCCGGCGGAAGTCGTGGGTGCGGGCCCGGAGTTGCTCATCGGAAAGGGCCTCAATCTCCCCCTCGAGCGCGTTGATCTTGTCGACGCGTGGCTGATAGCTGCGTATACGCCGGTCGTTGGCGGAACCGAACAGCTTGCGGGCGACGGCGCCGATCATAGGGAGCTCCTCAACATTCTAGCCGGGCGCTTCATTATCGCGCCGCCGCGGCCAGATTTTGCTTCCGGCGCTCCGGAAATGCGGCACTTTTCGGGCGAATTGACGCGAGCGGAGGCTTCACGAAGCATCCCCGGCCGGGATGAGCGAGAGATAGGAGGGGGTCGAATTATTGTCAATTGGCGGCTTGCCACGGGCCTTAACGGGACCTCGGCCGGGCAGGGTCGCGATTAGTTTAGGCCCCCCGCCGGGTCCGCCATTGCAAAGCCACGCTTGTTGGGTGACAAGGCGCCCGACTGCCGCCCCCGAGGGCGGCCCCCTTTCCAAGGACAGCGCCATGATGACTTCGCTTTTCGCCGGCCGCCCGGCCTTCACGCGCAGGGCCGGCCTTCTCGCCTCCGGACTGGCGCTGCTGATGGCGGCGGCCGCCCCGCTGCACGCCGAGGACGCCAAGGACCCGCTGCTCGCCAAGGTGGACGGCGTGGAAATCCACCAGAGCGACCTCGACCTGGCGGAGACCCAGGCCGGCAAGATCCCCCCCATGCCGCCGGCCGCCAAGCGCGACTATCTGGTCCAGTTCCTAGCCGACGTGATCCTGGTGTCGAAGGCGGCCGAGGACAAGAAGCTGGATGACACCGCCGATTTCAAGCGCCGCATGGCGTTCGAGCGGCGCAAGCTTCTGATGTCGGACCTGCTGCAGTCGGTGGCCGAGGCGGCGGTGACCGACGAGGCCATGCACAAGGTCTATGAGCAGGCGACCAAGCAGATGGGCAAGCAGGAGGAGGTGCACGCGCGCCACATCCTGATCCGCGCCAAGCCCGGCGACGAGAAGGCGAGCGAAGCGGCCAAGAAGAAGATCGAGGCCCTCATCGCCAAGCTGAAGAACGGCGCCGACTTCGCCAAACTCGCCAAGGAGAACACCGAGGATCCCTCGGGCAAGGCCAACGGCGGCGATCTCGGCTATTTCACCAAGGGGCAGATGGTGCCGGCCTTCTCCAAGGCGGCGTTCGCGCTGAACAAAGGCGAGATCTCCGGCCCGGTGCACACCCAGTTCGGCTGGCACGTGATCAAGGTCGAGGACAAGCGCATCAAGCCGCCGCCGACGTTCGACCAAGTCAAGGCGCAGATCAAGCAATACGTAGAGCGCAAAGCGCAGGCCGCGCTGGTGGAGAAGCTGCGCGGGCAAGCCAAGATCGAGAAGTTCTATAAGACGGCCGACGAGAGCAAGAAGGACCAGCCGGCCACGGCAAGCGCGCCAGCCAAGGCGGAGACGCCGGCCAAGGACGCGCCGGCGAAGAAGTAGCCGGCGTTCGCGGCGATTCCACAAACACTGCGTCATTCTCGGCCTTGTGCCGGGCATCCACGTCTTCTAATTATCGCGGCCATTAAGGCGTGGATGGCCGGGACAAGCCCGGCCATGACGAGGCAATGTCAACCGCCATCTCCCCCCTCGCGCCCCAGCACGTGCCGGCCATGCCGGCGATCGCCGGGGTGCGGCTTGCCACGGCGGAAGCCGGCATCCGCTATGCTGGCCGCACCGACGTGCTGCTGGCGCTGTTCGACCCCGGCACCACGATGGCCGGCGTGTTCACCCAGTCGAAATGTCCGTCGGCGCCGGTCGAATGGTGCCGGGACCATGTGAAGG
>JARRNI010000041.1:0-12700 GCA_037385125.1 Pseudolabrys sp. | reverse complement strand
CTCGACCGCGAGAAGAAGCGGGTGGTGCGCAACGGCCGTCCGATCAATCTCGGCCCCACCGAATACCGCCTGCTCGAGTTCCTGATGGAGCGGCCCGGCCGCGTGTTCTCGCGCGAGCAACTGCTCGACGGCGTCTGGGGCTCCGACATCTATATAGACGAGCGCACCGTCGACGTGCATGTCGGCCGCCTGCGCAAGGCCATCAACCGCGGCCACGTGCCCGACCCGATCCGCACCGTGCGCGGCGCCGGCTACGCCCTCGACGACCGCTTCGGCGCGGTGAATTAGCTGAAAACGCTTAAAAGCGCCGTGGCCCGGCTTGAGCGCAAACTCGCACTCTACTCTGCCGTCGTCCTCCGCGAAGGCGGAGGAGCCTGTAAACGCATCCGAGGCGGCGATTACTGGATGCCCGGCCTGCGCGGGGCATGACAGTCGAGGAACGAGAGAAGCCTGCTATCCCCGGAACGACCGCTTCTCGCGCCGGCGGTCGGTGATCGGCTGATAGGCGACGCGCGAGTGATACGAGCAATAGGGCATCTCGTTGCTGGTCTCACCGCCGCAGAAAAAGAAGTCCGGGCTGCCCGGATCGCCGATCGGCCAGCGGCAGGTGTGCTCGTTGAGCTGCAGCAGGCTCTTGCGCTGCTCCTCGGGAATATCGAGCAGCTCCGGCTCGGGCTCCACTTCGTAGTCGTAGGCGAGCGCGGTGTTGCCGCGCATGGCGGGCCGCGACACCCGCAGCATGCCCGACGAGCGCGACTTGCGCGGCCGCGGTGCGGATGAGGCGGGGCTCTTGGCTCGCCCCGACAGCCCGAGGCGGTGCACCTTGCCGATCACCGCGTTGCGGGTGATGCCGCCCAGCTCCGCCGCGATCTGGCTGGCGGACAGCCCGTCCGCCCAGAGTTTCTTCAGGAGTTCGACCCGTTCGTCCGTCCAGCCCATTGGGTTTTCTCCTCGGCAATCAATGCCTTGGTCGGAATCCATCCCTGTCGTCAGGGTTGCCCACGGCACCCGACGCGCTACGCCTCAGGGGATGAACAGATTTCGACTTGCCGTACGATATGTCGTACCGGAATAGCTAAACGCTACAATATCGGGTGACTCCCCCGCAAGCATTTGCAAGTCCGGAACCCCAGCTATCAACGGTTTTTCCTTTAGAATCGGCCCTTGCGGCAATTTTGAGTCCAAGTTCGTGCGCGTGAGCGCGGGCGTTGCAAACCGCATCGCGTGCCGGTCGGGAGTGAAAACCGGTTTGCGCTCAAGAACCTGCGCGTGCACAAGGCCTGCCGCCTCGCTCATGTTGACAGGCGGGGACCCGGTAATAAAATGAGAAAATGTGCCGCCTGGTAAGGCGGCACATTTTCTTTTCGGCGCGCGCGATGCCGAAAAGGCCGCCGCCGGGGGCGCAAATCGCGCGCAAACGACAGACATTCGTTGAAAGAACAAGGCTGTGAGCTCGCATCTATTGCCGACCTATGCCCGTGTTGATCTCGCTTTCGAGCGGGGCGAGGGCGCGTGGCTGTTTACGGCCGCGGGCGACCGCTATCTCGATTTTACTTCCGGCGTCGCCGTCAATGCGCTCGGTCACGCGCATCCCGCGCTGGTCGCGGCCCTGACTGAGCAGGCGCACAAGCTCTGGCACGTCTCCAATCTCTACCGCATTCCGGGCGCCGAGCGGCTGGCCGCGCGGCTGTGCGCCGCTTCCTTCGCCGATGCCGTCTTCTTCTGCAATTCCGGCACCGAGGCGGTGGAGGGCGCCATCAAGATGGCACGCAAGTACCAGGCGGTGTCAGACAAGCCGGAACGCTTCCGCATCATCACCTTCGAGGGCGCTTTCCACGGCCGCACGTTGGCGTCGCTCGCCGCCACCGGCAACAAGAAGTACCTGGAAGGCTTCGGCCCGCCGACCGAGGGTTTCGACCAGGTCGCTTACGCCGATCTCGACGCGGTCAAGAAGGCGATCAGTCCCGAGACTGCCGCCATCATGATCGAGCCTGTGATGGGCGAGGGCGGCGTGCGCGTGGTGCCGCACGCGTTCCTCAAGAGCCTGCGCGCGCTGTGCGACAAGCACGGCCTGTTGCTGATCTTCGACGAGGTGCAGACCGGCATCGGCCGCACCGGCGACCTGTTCGCCTATCAGCACACCGGCGCTACGCCCGACATCATGGCGCTAGCGAAAGCGCTCGGCGGTGGCTTTCCCATCGGCGCCTTCCTGGCGACCGCCGAAGCGGCCAAGGGCATGACCGCCGGCACGCACGGTTCGACCTTCGGCGGCAATCTGCTCGCGATGTCCGTTGCCAATGCCGTTATCGACGTGGTCACCGCCGATGGCTTCCTCGAGCGGATGAAATCGAATGCTCTACTGCTCAAGCAGCGGCTGGCCGAGTTGAAGGACCGCCACGCTTCGGTGATCGCCGAGGTGCGCGGCGAGGGGCTGCTGATCGGCCTGCGCATGGTGTCTCCCGCCGCCGCCATGGTGGACGAACTGCGCGCGGAGAAACTGCTTTGCCCCGCGGCCGGCGACAATGTGGTGCGCCTGCTGCCGCCGCTCATCATCGGCGAAGAGGAGATCGCCTACGCCGTCGACGCCATCGACCGCGCCTGCGCGCGGCTCGCGCAGATGCACGGGCGGCCGCAGAAGCAGGAGGCGGCGTCGTGAGCGCGTTGCGGGATTTCCTCGATCTCATCGACATCCCGACGCCGACGCTGGAGGGGATGATCGAACACAGCCGCGCGATGAAGGCCGTGCGCGCGCGCGGCGAATCGAGCGCGCCGCTCGCCGGCAAGACGCTGGCGATGATCTTCGACAAGCCGTCGACGCGCACGCGCGTTTCCTTCGACGTGGGCATGCGCCAGCTCGGCGGCGAGTCGATCATGCTCACCGCGCAGGAAATGCAGCTCGGCCGCGGCGAGACGCTGGCCGACACCGCCCGCGTGCTCTCGCGGTTCGTCGACGCCATCGTGATCCGCATCCTCGACCACGAGGCGGTGGCCGAGCTCGCGCACTACGCGACGGTGCCGGTGATCAACGGGCTGACGCGCCGCTCGCATCCTTGCCAGGTGCTGGCCGACGTCATGACCTTCGAGGAGCATAAAGGCTCGATCCGCGGCCGCACCGTGGCCTGGACCGGCGACGCCAACAATGTGCTGGCCTCGTGGATGCACGCCGCCGAGCGCTTCGACTTCCGGCTCAAGGTGGCGACGCCCGCCGAGCTCAAGCCGAAGAAATGGCTGATGGACTGGGTGAAGTCTTCGGGCGCGGCGATCCAGATCGGCGACGACCCCGAAGCCGCGGTCAAGGATGCCGACTGCGTGGTGACCGATACCTGGGTGTCGATGGGCGACCGCGACGGCAAGCGCCGCCACAACGTGCTCAAGCGCTATCAGGTCAATAGCGCCTTGATGGCCAAGGCCAAGCCGGATGCCGTGTTCATGCACTGCCTGCCGGCCCACCGCGGCGAGGAGGTCACCGACGAGGTGATCGACGGCCCGCAGTCGGTGGTGTTCGACGAGGCGGAAAACCGCCTGCACGCCCAGAAGGGCCTGCTGGCCTGGTGCCTGCACGCGGAAGGGGCGTGACGCACGGCACTGCACCGTCATGCCGGCGCAACCGGGTCCGGCCTTCGGCCGGCCCGGCTGTAAAGCTGTCGCGGGCATCCACGTCTTGAGGCGTAGCAAAGGCGTAGATGGCCGGGACATAAGGCTAGAAGACGGCGCTTCGCGCCATTTGCCCGGCCATACGACCGATAGTCTAGGGGTCGAATTCGCGCCGCTTAAAACTACATAACGCCCATGACCGATCCATCGATGAGCAACCCGGAATCCGCCATCCCCTCCCGCGCCCCGTCGGCGACGCCGACCGACGACATTGTCACTCCCTTCGAGGTGGCCAAGCTCGACCTGCGCGGCCGCGTGGTGCGGCTGGGGCCGGTGGTGGACGAAATCCTGGACAAGCACGGTTACCCGCCGCCGGTCGCCAAGCTGGTGGGCGAGGCGGTGGTGCTCACCGTCATGCTCGGCTCGGCGCTGAAGATCGACGGCCGCTTCATCCTGCAGACCCACACCGACGGCCCGGTGCGCATGTTGGTGGTCGACTTCACCAGCCCCGGCAAGGTGCGCGCCTGCGCCAAGTTCGACAAGACGCGCATCGCCGAGGCGATCGCGTCCGGCGAGGCCTCGCCCGGCGCGCTGCTCGGCCACGGCCATCTCGCCATGACCATCGACCAGGGCCCCGACATGAGCCGCTATCAGGGGCTGGTCCCGCTCGAGGGCGGCTCGCTGGAAGACGCCGCGCACGAATATTTCCGCCGCTCGGAGCAGATCCCGACGCAGGTGCGCCTGGCGGTGGCGGAAGAGCTGCGCCAGGCCGAGGGCGGCGCCAGCCATCGCTGGCGCGCCGGCGGCATCATGCTGCAATTCCTGCCCAAGGCGCCGGAGCGCGCGCGCGTCGCCGATTTCGATCCCGGCGACGCTCCCGAAGGCATGGAGGTGCCGGAAGCGCAGGAAGACGACGCCTGGGTCGAGGGCCGTGCGCTGGTCTCGACCGTCGAGGACCTCGAGCTGATCGATCCGGGGCTGTCGAGCGAGCGGCTGGTCTATCGGCTGTTCCACCAGCCGGGCGTGCGCGTGTTCCAGCCGGGCGACGTGCGTGCCGAGTGCTCCTGCACGCGCGGCACCGTTGAGGCCATGCTCAAGAGCTTCTCGCAGGACGACCGCGACCACATGGTTGAGGACGGCAAGATATCGGTGACCTGCGAGTTCTGCAGTACCAACTACCTGTTCGAGCCCTGCGAAGTAGGCACCAAGGTGAGCTGAACCCAACGGCTCTTAATTGATCGTCCGCTCGGAATAGCTGCAATCAAGCGAGAAGGCTGGGACCTCGATGTCGAAGGGCTCGCCCTCCGCGGTCACCATGCCGTAGCTGCCCACCATGAAGCCGGACGGCGTCGGCAGCGGCACGCCGCTTGTATATTCGAACGACTCGCCGGACTCGAGCACCGGCTCTTCGCCCACCACCCCTGGGCCTTTCACTTCCTGCAGGCGCCCGTGCGCGTCGGTGATGCGCCAGTGCCGCGTCTTGAGTTGCACCGTCTCGCCGCCGAGATTGGTGATCTCGATGGTGTAGGTCCAGAAGTAATAGCCATTGGCCGGCGACGAGCGCTCTGAGGAGAAGCGCGGCGTCACGGTGACGTCGATCTTGCGGGTAACGGCTCGGTACATCGCTGGACCGCGGAACTGTTGTGCTGACGATTATGGCCGAAACGCCGCCCGCCTGAAAAGCCTCACACGGCGTCGAGCGCGGCCAGCAGGTCCTCGACCACGTCGTCGGGATGTTCCAGTCCGGCGGAGAAACGCACCAGCCCGTCGCCGATGCCGAGCTCGGCGCGCTGGGCGGGGCTGAGCCGCTGGTGGGTCGTGGTGGTCGGGTGGGTGATCAGGCTCTTGGCGTCGCCCAGATTGTTGGTGACGGCGACGAGTTCGAGCGCGTTGAGGAAACGGAACGTGCCCTCCTTGCCGCCCTTGATCTCGAAGGCGACCAGGGTGGAGCCGGCCTTCATCTGTTTGCGCACGATGTCGGCCTGCGGATGGTCGGGGCGGCCGGGATAGATCAGCCGTTCGAGCTTCTTGTGGCCGGCGAGCGCCACCGAAACCGCGGCCGCCGTGTCGGTCTGCCGCTGCACGCGCACGCCCAGCGTTTCCAGCCCCTTGAGCAGCACCCAGGCGTTGAACGGCGACAGCGAGGGCCCGGTCTGCCGGATCACCTGGTGCACGTGCTCCATGATGAATTTTTCCGAGCCCAAGATCACGCCGCCGAGCACGCGGCCCTGGCCATCGATGTGTTTGGTGGCGGAATAGACCACGCAGTCGGCGCCGAGCTTGAGCGGGCTCTGGTAGAGGGCGGTGGCAAACACATTGTCCACGACGAGTTTGGCGCCGGCCTTGTGGGCGACATTGGCGACGGCGGCGATGTCGTAGACTTCCAGTGTCGGGTTGGTCGGCGTCTCCATGAAGAACGCTTTGGTATTTTTCTGCACGGCATTCTGCCAGGCGCCGAGGTCCTTGCCGTCGACCAGCGTCGAGGCGACGCCGAAGCGCGGCAGCCATTCCTCGACCACCCAGCGGCAGGAGCCGAACAGCGCCCTGGCCGTCACCACGTGGTCGCCGGCGCGCACGATGCCCATCAGCGCGGTGGTCACTGCCGCCATGCCGGTCGTGGTGGCCCGCGCGGCCTTGGCACCCTCCAGCGACGCCATGCGGCCCTCGAACATGGCGAGCGTCGGATTGGAATAGCGCGAATAGACGTAGCCCGGGTGCTTGCCGGAGAAGCGCGCCTCGCATTCCTCCGCCGTGTCGTAGACATAGCCTTGGGTGAGAAAGAGCGCTTCGGAGGTTTCCTTGAAGCCGGAGCGCAGGGTGCCCGCATGAACCAGGCGGGTTTCGGGGCGGTAGCTTCTGGACGCGGTCATTACAGGTCTCCTGCGGCGCCGGACGCGCCGGCAACAAAAAACCGGCCGGAGAGAAAACCTCTCGGCCGGGCTCACGCGTCCCCGGCCTTTTAGCGACTTATTTAACGTGGCTGCAAGCCGACCGGCCCAAATGACCACGGGGATAAATTGCTTCTAGCGGGCGGCGCGGCTTCCCGTCAAGCCGGTGGTCGGGTTAGATCGGCCCCGCATCGTGATGGGGCCGCATGGCACTTTCCTTCGCCGTCGAGGACAAGGGCATCCTGCCTGACCGCATGATCGCGCAGCTGGCGCGCGAGGGCGGCATCCTGCCCGCGGTCCAGTTCGCCCCCGACCAGATCCAGCCGGCGAGCCTCGACCTGCGGCTGGGCGACGTCGCCTACCGCGTGCGGGCGAGCTTCCTGCCCGGGCGCACCACGGTCGCCCAGCGCATCGATGAATTGAAGCTGCACGAATTCTCGCTCAGCGACGGCGCGGTGCTGGAGACCGGCTGCGTCTATATCGTACCGCTCCTAGAAAGCCTGGCGCTGCCGGACGACATTTCCGCCGCCGCCAATCCGAAGAGCTCGACCGGCCGGCTCGACGTGTTCACCCGCGTGATCGCTGACGAGCTGCGCGGCTTCGACCGTATCGAGGCGGGTTATCACGGGCCGCTTTATGCGGAGATTTCCCCACGCACCTTTCCCATGCTGGTGCGCGAGGGCTCGCGGTTGTCGCAGATCCGTTTCCGCCACGGCCAGGCGCTGCTCGGCGCGGAGGCTTTGCGCGCGCTGCACGCGCGCGAGCGGCTGGTCGATGTGGACAATGCCGACGTGAGCGAAGGCGTGGCGGTGAGCGTCGACCTTTCCGGCGCGCTCGCGCCTGCGCACGCCGGGGGCGCGGGCGGCATCGTCGGCTATCGTGCCAAGCGCCACACCGGCATGATCGACGTGGAGCGGCGCGCGGGCTACGCCATCCTTGACTTCTGGGAGCCGATCGCCGCGCGCGCCGACAAGAGCCTGATCCTCGATCCCAACGAGTTCTATATTCTCGCGTCGAAAGAGGCGGTGCAGGTGCCGCCCGACTACGCCGCCGAGATGGTGCCGTTCGACCCGCTGGTCGGCGAATTCCGCGTGCATTATGCCGGCTTCTTCGATCCCGGCTTCGGCTATGCCGGCGCTGGCGGCACCGGCGCGCGCGCGGTGCTGGAGGTGCGTTCGCGCGAGGTGCCGTTCGTGCTCGAGCACGGGCAGATCGTCGGCCGCCTCGTCTACGAGAAGATGCTGGCCCGGCCGGATACGCTGTACGGGCAGGGGATCGGCTCGAACTACCAGGCGCAGAGCCTGAAGCTCTCGAAGCATTTCAAGGGGTGACGAGCGGAAACCCTTGCCGCCGCCACACCGCTCTAATACCTTCAAACCCAAGCGGGCGTAGTTCAATGGTAGAACGGCAGCTTCCCAAGCTGCATACGAGGGTTCGATTCCCTTCGCCCGCTCCAGCCTTCGCGCCTCCGGCGCTTCGGCTCAACAAGCCAGTTGCACGACGCCTGTCGCGCCGTAGCCCACTCGGGCGAGGGGGCTGCTTCCGCGATCTGAACTGTCTCTGACCCGAGACCGCTTTCGGCTGTACCGCGCCGTTTCGCGGCGGCGCAACGCATGCGTCACAGCAATTACTTTTCAGCCTTTGGCTTCCAGTTGCGCGCCAGCTTTTGGGCTTCGGCGATCTGTGCGGACGTCATGGACTTCAAGAGCTTGTCTCTTGCTTTTTTCGCTGCTTGGATGCCCTGCCCGGCCGCCAAGCTGAGCAACAAGTCTGCGCGAACGTAATTTTGCCCCACGCCTTCGCCTTTGACATACATGGAACCGAGATTGTATTGCGCTTTGGCGTTGCCTTGATCGGCGGCCTTCTGGAACCACTTGGCCGCCTCGGCATAATTCTTCCGTACCCCTAGGCCCTTGAGGTACATCACGCCGACGCTGAATTGCCCCAGCGCTTCTCCCTCCTCTGCGACCTTCTTGTGCCAATTCATTGCCGCGGCATAGCTCTGCGGCACGCCCTGGTCATTGGCGTACATGAGACCCATGACGTACTGCGCTGTGGGTTCTCCTCGGTTCGCGAGCGGACGATAAAGCCGAAGCGCCGTCGCATAATCGCCTCTGTTGTACGCTTCGAATGCCTTTTTCTCTTCGTTGGACTTGCGGAGCCACTTCAATGCCTCGGCTTCGTTCCGTTTTACGCCCTGACCCATGAGGTACATGACGCCGAGCTTATATTGCGCTCTGGCGTCTCCCGCGCGCGCCAACGAACGAAAAAGCGGCAGGGCGGTCGCGTAATCTCGATTGTTGTAGGCTGCGAGCGCATCTTTATAAGTCCCGGCGGCAACGGCCCCGACGATCGTCATGAGCAGCAGCGATGCCGCCAGGATTGCGCGAAGCATCATCGCGTCGTGTTTCCGCATCATTGGCCTCCGAGGCCTTGAAACTAGCTTAGTTTAATTTGATCTGCACGTCCCCGATAGCCGATGGCGTGCCAATAATTCTCGTGCTTGTACAACCAGTTGCCGGGCCAGCGGGAGCATCCTCAGCGTCGCAAGGGCGTGCGGGCTCCGTGACCGGCGGCTCTCACGCGCTCAGGCCGCCGTCCACCATCAGCAGGCTGCCGGTGGTGAAGCTGCTGGCGTCGGACGCCAGATAGAGCACCGAGCGCGCCACCTCTTCGGGATGCAGGTGGCGGCGCAGCGGGATGATCTCGTTGAAGAACGCGGTGGCGTCGCGCCCGAGCGCCGGGCTCAGATTGCTCTCCACGTTCGATTGGAATTCGTTGTCGACCGGACCGGGATGAATGGTGTTGACGCGGATGTTGCGGGCAGCGGCTTCCTTGGCCAGCACCCGCATCAACCCGACCTGGGCATGCTTGGCGGTGACATAGGCGCAGACGCCGGGATCGCCTTTCACCCCGACGATGCTGGAGGTGATGACGATGGAACCGCCGTCGTTCATCTGCGGCAGCGTGTGCTTGGCGGCGAGGAACGCGCCCTTCACATGCACGGCCAGCACGGAATCGAACACGGCTTCCGGATAGTCGGTCACCGGCGCCACCACGCCGAAAGTGCCCGCGTTGCTGAACAGGAGATCGATCTTGCCGAAGCGCTCGACGGCGGCGGCGACGCTTGCCTTGACGTCGTCAGAGCGGGTCACGTCGGCAGCCGCCCAGGCCACGCGGTCGCAGGCGATTTCCGCCGCGGCCTTTTCCGCGGCGTTCCCGTTCGCGTCGACCAGCATGACCCTGGCGCCTTCCGCCAGCAGCAGCTTGGCGGATGCCAGCCCGATGCTGCCGGCCCCGCCGGTAATCAAGCAAACCTTGTTCTGCATCTGCTTCGGCATGGGGCGTTTCCGGTTGGCGAAGCGTCGAACCTAGCCACGAAGCCGGACCGGCGCATTTCCGAAAGCGAAGTCAAAGTTGCATGGCAGGGAACAGCGGGACCGGAATAAGGCAGGAATGGTCGGAGCCGGTCGCTGCGAGCGCGCCAGACGGCGCGAACCGCGGTCGGGCCTTTAACCGTAAGGCTTTCCGGGTTCCGCGCCGCTCCGGCGGCCGGTTGTTGGCCGACGGCCGATGGGTTATCCTGCGGCAAAAGCAATGCGAAAGGCGTTCCGGGGGGAACGACAAGCGATGGCGCGACCCGGTTCAGCGCGGCCCTGCGAGCGCGGCCCCGCCTTTTTCTCCACCAACGACGTGCGCGCGCGCGACCGTGCGGACTATTGGAACGGGATCACCACCCGCTTCTTCGGTCCGCTGGAGACGCGCGCGACCGGGCGCTCGGAGTTCAACGCCAGGCTGGCCATGCGCCCGGTATCGTTCCTGCGTGCTTTCCATATCGTCGGCACCGGCCATCAGGTCCGCCGCAACACGTCGAACGCCGGCGCCGTGCCCGACGCCGTCAAATTGTTGCTTCAAGTACGTGGCCGCTGCCGCGTCGATCAGGATGGCCGCACCGCCGAGTTCAAGCCCGGCCTGTGGTGCGTCTACGATTCCTGGCGGCCCTACGACATCACCAATTTCGGCAATATCGAGCAGGTCGTCATCCAGATTCCGCGCGACCAGATCTTCGACCGCAATTTCCGCCGCTTGGCCGAGCCGCTTCTCGCCGATCCGCGCTCGTCCATGGCGCAGACCGCCGCCGCCTTTATCCGCTCTTATGCCGATCCTGCGCTCGAGCCGGAAGACGGCGACGAGTTTCTGGCCGAGACCACGGTCGGCCTGGTCCGCCGCGCCCTGCATTCCGCTTCCGCGCAACGGCGCCGTGCGCAGAGCCCGTCGAGCCAGCTGCGCGCCCGCATCCGGCAATACATCCTGGCGCACTTGAGCAATCCGGAGCTGTCGATCGACCGCATCGCCGCCGCCATGGGTTGCTCCAAGCGCTATCTGCATCAGGTCTTTGCCGCCGAAGGCATCACTATTGAGCGCTATATCTGGCGGCTGCGCATCGAGCATTGCTGCCAGGCGCTGGCCGAAGAAGGCCAGCTCGACAAGTCGATCTCGGCGATCGCCTTCGAATGGGGCTTCAACAGCAGCGCGCATTTTTCGCGTCTGTTCAAATCGCTGGTCGGCGTCGCCCCGACCTCGTTCCGGCGCAATCTGGCGGCCGCCAATCTCTCCGAAAAGCCGGGCGGCAAGATCGGCCTGGTGGCCTGAGCCGGGCGCCTTCGCCGCGGGAGCGGGCGCGTTACGCGCCGCCCTGTGGCCATCTTCGCTTTCGATCAATGAGAGGCTGCGCTGTCAGGCAAGACGCGCTGGGCCTGAGCCCGTAACGTCGGCGCCACAAAGCGGTTCAAAACCGGCCGCAATCGCAAGACAGGAAGGCCGCGGGCGCGTGTGGCGCCGGTTCCGCCGCCATGCCGGTCAATCCGGATGCGATCGTATTGCCGCCGGAAAAACACAGTGATCTCTCAACGGGGAGGAGCGAAACAATGAGCAAGAACAAGCGGCACGTCACGCGGCGCCACGTCATGCAGGGCATGGCGGCCACGGGCCTGATGGCGACGTCGATCGCGCGCCCGGCCTTCGCCGCGCCGAAGACCATCAAGATCGGACTGGTGCAGCCCTCGACCGGGCCGCTCGCCTTTTTCACCGAGCAGATGCCGTTCACGATCGCGCAGATCAAGAAGTTCACCGGCGGCAAGATCAAAGTGAGCGGCACCAGCCATCCGTTCGAGATCGTGGTCAAGGACAGCCAGTCCAATCCCAATCGCGCGGCGGAAGTCGCCCAGGAGCTGATCCTGCGCGACAAGGTCGACATCATCGCGACTTACGCCACGCCGGAGACGGTCAATCCCGTTTCCGATCAGTGCGAGCTCAACGGCATCCCCTGCGTCTCCAACGACGCGCCGCTCGAGCCCTATTTCTTCGGCCGCAAGGGCGATCCCAAGAAGGGCTTCGAATGGACCTACCACTTCTTCTTCAGCGGGCAGGAGCTGGCGGCCTCGCTGGTGCCGTGCTGGAACAGGCTCAAGACCAACAAGATCGTCGGCGGCTTGTGGCCGAACGACGGCGACGGCATCGCGCAGTCGCACGCCTTCCCGCCTTTCTTCAAATCGAAGGGCTACAAGTCGGTCGACCCCGGCCGTTTCGACCTGCCGGCCAGCAACTACAATGCCCAGATCGGCAAGTTCAAAGCCGAGCATGTGGAGATCGTGCAGGGCGTGCTGCCGCCGCCTGAGTTCACCACCTTCTGGAACGGCGCCGCGCAGCAGGGCTACCAGCCGAAGATCGTCTATGTCGGCAAGGCCTGCGAGTTCCCCGAGGCGATCTATCCGCTCGGCAAGCGCGCCGAGCATCTGATGGTCGAAGTCTGGTGGTCGAAATTCCACCCCTACAAGTCAGGCCTCACCGGCGTGTCGTCGCACGAGTTGGCCGATCAATGGGAGAAGGCGAGCCACAAGCAGTGGTCGCTGCCGCTCGGCTTCCGCCATTCGCTGTTCGAGGTGGTGATCGACGTGCTCAAGCGCACGCAGAACCTCGACAAGGCGGCTTCGATCCGCGACGCCATCCGCGCGACCAAATACGATTCGATCGTCGGCCATATCGATTTCCGCACCGGGCCGTTCCCGAACTGCTCGCAGACGCCGTTGGTCATCGGCCAGTGGTTCAAGGGCAAGAAGTGGCCCTACGAAATGTCGATCGTCGACAATTCGACCGCGCCGGAAATCCCGACCCAGGCGAAGCCGCAGCTGATCACCTACTGATCGGTTGACGTCGGA